>JABHWQ010000501.1 GCA_018657655.1 Chloroflexota bacterium
ACTCTCATGCAAAGGGCATGACCGAGGACAAAATGAATATTTTCTTCTGCGCAAATATCAGCGAGCCAGTACCAAGTGAAAGTACATTCGGCAGGACCTGATGTTGTGGTGAAAAACGGTTTCACCTGTTTGGTTAAGAATCCAGATATACATGGTCCGGGCATGAAGATCGACTCCGCAGTAATACATGCGCTCTCTATGGTAGAATCGCATTGGCCCTCCTCCTTTTTGTTTTTGCGCAAGACAGGATATCACGTCCCGCCCCATTTAGGAGGAGGCCTTATATAATTATCAACTCACCTACACCACACACCAAGTAATAGCAACTAACAACTTTTCGATCTATACGATACGCAGTCAATTTGGCCTAAATGCCAATATCACCCTAATCGCCTACGTATGTAATAGAGAACTTTTTAATATCGAGGTATATCATAGTTTCAGCACTCAATAAACCCCGTATGTTTCCCAGCTCATTCCTGATGAAGTCAGAGAGATCCTCAGATTCCTTAAACATCGCCCAGGCAATTACGTCGTATCGCCCGGCGCTTATGATCACAAATCGAATATTACCATAAGATGCCAGTTTTTCTGCTACGTTATCAACTTCGCCGGGATGAACATTGATTCCCATTGTCACCACTGTTTTGTATCCCAGTGCCGACGGATCAGCAACAGCAAGCACTCTGATGACACCTTCATCAAGCAGGGCATTCAACTTTCTGCGAGCTGTAGCCTTGCTAGTGCCGATTCTTCTGGCAAGTTCGGCATTGGTTTGTCTACCATCAACCTCTAATTCCTCAATGAGCTTGAGGTCCATGGCGTCCAGTTTGCGGGAAGATTTGTCGTTCGTGACTTTCATAGGATAAGCACCTCACTCCTGGTATCGACGCGTGTAAACTGACACCTGATCCTAGTAATAGAGAGTTACCAAACAGCATTGCTGCACCTCACCTCCCCAATGTTGCGCATTATACACCGTAATTTCTATAAAGGCAAGTCCGCGCATGATTATGGTGCAATAGTGACGCACTATGCGCCATGTTGATAGCCTAACAGTTCAAATATGGCTGTGAGTATGAACTATTAGTCTATTGTTGCTACGAGGAGATAGGCGGCCAAAATCGTGATACTATTCCTGAACATCATCGAACAAAAGTTGCCTCAGCCAAGAGTGGTAGGGGTACGCATTCTAACAGCAAAACAATATGTCATATGCAGAAGGACAAAGGTGGTTCGAGGTGAAAGATAGATTCCCCCATGATGGGGGAATTTATCCAAACGATGTATTGACATAATAAGCTAGCTCAAATACATCATATGCGAGATAATTGGAAAAAGAGAATATCCCTGACACAAATCCAGAATACAATGAGACTATCTGGGTAGCCTCTAAGACTCACCCTCTAAAGCATGATCGTTGCTTGCTAAGTATGTAAACGAAGCTTTAGTGATCTTCAGATTTATCATTGTTTCTACACTGGTTAATCCGGGGATATTCCCCAATTCCTTTCTGAGAAAAGCAGATAAATCGTCTGGCTCGTGGAACATCATCCAGGCAATTATATCGTAACGTCCAGTGCTTATTATCACGAAATGCACGTTTTTGTAAGACGACAGCTTATCCGCCACAGCATCAACCTCGCCGGGGCGAACATTAATTCCCATCGTTGCGACGGTTTTATACCCCAAAGCGGGCGGACTGGCGACAGCAACTACCTTGATGATGCCTTCATCCAGAAGCCTGCGCAACTTTCTGCGCGCAGTCGCTTTGCTGGTACCAATCTTCTTGGCGAGATCGGTATTGGTTTGCCTGCCATCGGTCTCCAGCTCTGCTATCAACATGAGGTCCATTGCGTCAAGCTGTAATGAATTATCTTTCATGAAACCCCTCCCTCAATATCTTCTTGTCAATATGGTCAGAATAGGCCCACTAGGACCCTTCTAATTGCCTTCTTGAACCATAACTACGCTCTGTACGCACAAATGGGCCATCAGCTAATATATCCTACATGATTTGCCCATTCAGGTCAATGTCTTTGATTTGACAATTGATCCTTTTTGGCGCATGAAATAGTACCAAACCTTTCCAAATAATCATTATTATATGTTTGCATATGCCATATTCAGCCTGGGTGCGGAATCTTTCGAAAAGGGGTTACAAATGAGCAAATTGAGCAACAAACTAGCAATTATTACCGGTGCTGGACAAGGCATTGGACGAGTGATTGCCAAAGAAGGTGCTGCAATAACTATCGCGCGGAGAAGAACCCCGATGCATGCGTCACCACTGCTGAGATGATTAAAGCTCTCGAGGGTCGTTCAATACCAATGGTCTGTGATGTGCGAAAACGAAACGATGTGAACGCAGTGGTTGAATCAAATACAAGCCAATTCGGAACCGTTGATATCTTAGTCAACAATGCTCAAACAATGCGCCAAAATGTATCTTTTGAGGATACAACCGATGAACCTATGGCACTAGCTTTGGAATCAGGGTTGATGGCAACGTTTTACTTCATGCAAGCATGCCTACCGCACTTCAAAAACCACGGGGGCAAGATCATAAACCTCGCCTCAGCCGCTGGGACAGAAGGGCATGCAGGATGGACAGCATATGCTGCGGCCAAGGCAGGAATCAGAGCTCTCACGCGAGTGGCGGCACACGAGTGGGGGGAATACAACATTGACTTGAATGCTATTTGCCCCCTCGCGAATACACTAAACATGCAGGCTTGGGGAGAGTCCTCACCAGAAATGCTGGCCTTGACGGTACCCATGGGACACCTGGGTGATTGCGAAAACGATATAGG
>JABHWQ010000384.1 GCA_018657655.1 Chloroflexota bacterium
CCCTCCAGCCTTCCGCCACTTGATGAGTTTGCCTCACCTGGTATCTACATCCAATTGATAGACACAGAAGGAAAGGTTGTCGTGAAATCCAATAACCTGGGGGAACAAGAGCTTCCTGTAGATCCGGAACTCATAGAGCGAGGTTTTGAGGGACAGGCTAAGATTGCTACAGTATCCGCCGGTGAAGGTACCGATTTGCGTATCATGGTTTCACCTCTTTTCCTTCAGAATGAAACGTTGCTTTTGGAGGTAGCTCAATCGATAGAACCTGTTGAAGAAATGATGAGCCAGTTGAGATGGACTTTGTTTATTGGCGTATTAACAGCCCTGATACTAGCTGTGGTTTCCGGCGCGGTATTGGCCCGGCGAGCCCTTGCACCAATGGAGCGAATCACCAGCACCGCAGAGAGCATCGAAGACAGCTCAGACCTCAGTCGTCGGGTCGGTTATGATGGCCCCAAGGATGAAATCGGGCACTTGGCCACCACGTTCGACCACATGATCGAGCATCTTGATAGGGTTTTCAAATCGCAGAAGGAATTTGTGGCAGATGCTTCTCACGATCTGCGAGGCCCGCTCACTGTACTCAAAGGAAATCTGGATTTACTTAAACGCTATTTGGTTGAAAGGGAACATGTGGAATCTCTCGATGCTATGGGGAGAGAGATCGAACGGATGACAAATATCGCCAACGATCTCCTTCTTTTGGCTGAAGTTGAGTCAGGCCAAATGGACCAGCAAGAGACCGTTTCTCTCAAGGAAATCCTTATGGAAGGCTTTCGTCTGGCCCAGGAATCGGGCAAACAACACAATGCCACCAAAGGTACATATCTATCAAGGGAAATCGCCATCGGTTGGGGCAGATGTTGGCAAACCTGGTCGATAATGCCATCAATCATACACTTGAGGGCGGAAGTATCACATTATCGGTATTTCGAGATGGTGATTGGGCCCGATTAGAGGTGGCTGACATAGGAGTAGGCATATCCCATGAACATATCCCGCATCTTTTCGATCGGTTTTACCGAGTGGACCGGGCTCGATCCAAAGCCGGTGGAGGTACTGGTTTAGGACTTGCCATTGTCAAAGGTATTGCAGAACAGCACGGAGGTAAGGTCACAGTCGAGAGCGAACCAGGCAAAGGAAGCACATTTACTGTCTGGCTGAAACTCTAATCATTTTATAATCTACGCATAATTCCACCCTAATAAACACAAGGCATCATAGATATTGGAGAGGTATCTATGGTGCCTTTTTTTGGGAGGAACTCAATGAATAGGAATAGAGCAGTGATTGCAATTATGGCCGTTGTAGTGCTGGCAGTGCCTTTGGCTGGATACGCGTTGTTATTAGACAATTCAGAGGAGCAGGTTCCATCAGGATCAGTGACGGTCACCACTGATTCGAACTTCAATCTTGGAATTACATATTTGACCATAACACCCGGAGTTGCTGCACACTATGACCTCGGCGCAGATTCAGGGGCTTTGGTAACTGCAGTAAACCGCGGTGGTCTCGCTGACCTCGTTGGAATACAAGCAGGGGATATCATAGTCAGCTTTAATGGGACCCTACTGGGACAGGAAGCCCCTCTACTGGGAATGATGCGTGGCTGCCATGCCGGACATACTGTAGTACTCGAAATCTGGGCTGAGAATGCCAATAGAGCAGTAGAATTTGCTCATGCAGTTGACTAGAGATGTACATCCAGTAGTCGCACATGACTACTAGCAACGGGCTGCAAATGAAGATCGATCGAGCACATGTACAAAAGGGGTAGAAGAAATGAAAACAAAGGAATTAGACCAGGGAGGAATAGGTAGGCACACACTAATTATGGGATTGTGCTGTTTGATACCGCTGGTTGCTTTGGCAGTTATATGGGCGACCGGATCATCGGCGAGCTATATCATACTTGTGGTGATACTCTTCTGTCCTCTACTGCATATACTCATGATTCGGAACATACTCAGAGGGATTCAGCAGCATGAAAAGCAAAATCATTGACTCGATGGGGTGTTTGAGGATGTCGATGAGACAAACAACGACTCAAAGTATCTCTACGGCAAAAAAAGGAGGTATCGATGACTGACGAAGGTGCTTATGGGCTCTGGTTGATGGTGGCAATTAACGTCGGGATAATCATGTTTTTCGTGCTGAGTTTTCTCAAGCCAAAGGGCCAACGGGAGTGGCGCTCTATGGGAGTTTTTGGGGCATTTGTGGTAGCTTTGTTCACTGAAATGTACGGCTTTCCACTGACCATCTACTTACTAACCTCACTACTGGGGAACAGCTATCCGGTGGTTGACCCATTTACTCATATTAACGGTCATTTTTGGGTAGCGCTATTAGGTGGATCAGTATTCGTTTGGGCATTAGTAATGCTAGTCAGTAGTACAACTATCGTGGGAGGCTTGATCATTATGAGTAAAGGATGGAAGCAGATACATGGGACTGAGGGTGGCCTGGTAACATCAGGACTTTACAGATATACAAGGCATCCTCAGTACTCCGCTCTTTTTCTGATTACCATCGGCTTCCTTATCCAGTGGCCAACCATTATCACCGCAGTCATGTGGCCTTTCCTCATGTTTATGTACTATCGCTTGGCACGCCGAGAAGAGAGGGACATGGAAAGCCAGTTCGGTGACGAGTATGCTGCCTATAAAAGCCAAGTGCCGATGTTCGTTCCACGATTTGGATCGGTGATTAGAAGGGCCGAGAGCTAAAAACTCTAATCCTACGCTAAGCTTCACTTAATTAAGGACTAAGCTTTCGGTAATAACATGAACATGAAGAACTTGAAGGAGGGGAAAAATGGGAGATTTTCTAGCAACTTTTGGAATATGGATCTTCTTGGGACTGTTCGTATTGCTGATGCTCCGCGGTGGAGGGTGTGGAATGGGCCACGGTAGTGGCCATCACGGTCACCATGATGGAAATCAACCAGAAGACGGGGACCAGGAGAATCCGGGCAGCAACCATCAATCCGGTGGCTGCCATTGATTGGACAGCGGAGACATAGGAAATCAAAATGACAACACAAACATTGAATCGATGTGAAAACCACAACTGCGGATGCATAACAACCGAGGATCACGCAGTCATTCGAGTAGTCGGTAATGCGAACGCTACGAAAACAAACAAGGCTTTAGTTGTAGTAAGAACCGGATTTAGTGGTGAGGGTGTGGACCAGATCATCAATCTGGGATGCTCAGATATGGGCAAAACCAAGGTCTACCTGAAATATGTAGTCGACATGGATCCGGTCGCCGGACTGTATCTCGGTGA
>JABHWQ010000300.1 GCA_018657655.1 Chloroflexota bacterium
CACAGAAGTCCCTATCTCTGATGATGGACCGGATTGATCTCTTAAGGCGTATTCTTGACCCGGAAGCTTTCTGGATTGTTTCCGGACTGGCAGGTGGGACAGGCGCAGGTGGCGCACACATCCTGGCAGACGAACTTAGAACCATATTTCATTTACCTGTGTACGGGATGGGAGTATTACCTTCTACATCCGGAATGCCGCCGGAAAAAGAGGTGCTTAATCTTTCGAATTCGTTGACAAGCTTCGAGCGATGGCGGCAGTACTTCGATAACATATTGCTTATCGATAATCAGCAATATGAGCGCAGAGACGATACGCGGGAATCCATGCAGGAAATGTATGAGCGAATCAATACAGATATTGCGAAAAGGCTGACACTTATCCTGACTGCAGGAGAAGCAAAACACCCTCCTCAGGAAGTTTTAGCAACCCCGGAAATTAAGGCAACTCTGGGCAGCCAGGGAGACATCTCGACTATCGGTTATCGGGGCGAAGATATTCGTTTAAGAACGCGGTTTTGGAAGAAGGGAATAGAGCCAGACGAGAGACGACTGGAAGAGATTATAGAGGGGAGCATATCCAAAGAATCCCTCACCTTCCCTTGCGATATCAACGGTTCCAGTGCTGCTGCACTAGTGCCCTATGGAAGGCCGAAGCACCTGTTCACACAGGCCATCACTGCTGGAAAAGCCTATCTTGAGCAGAAGCTAGGAGTCGCGGCGGTTCGGTACGGTGACTATCCAGATACACGTAGCGGGGAATTGGCTGCGATAACCTTAATATCCGGAATACCTGATTTAGCCAGACTCGATCAAATGAGAAAGCGGATACGGGAGTTATCCTAATATCCTGTAATGCCAGTCATTGCTGTCCAATATAGTTTGAAAACCTTGTTTTGGATGAGTGTTTCGTAGCTGAGGAATAGCTCCTTTTGAGATTTTAATTCTCCATTCCCCTTTCTTCCACAGCGCGGTTGATGAGAATTGCGGATGCTGTCCAAAATAGCAGTCTGAGTCGGGAGCAAGGTGATTTGTATGGAGGTTCCTTTGAATTGATTGGGAGATTGGCTGTGCTTTGGTCATATTACTTCGTGGAGCGCCGTCTCAACTATTCAGCTAAAGAACTTGTTTGGGACAAGTATGAATGCATATAGATTTATCTATATGTAAGTGGTTTTGGAGAAATGGTTTATTATGTTCAAGTTGCAGCTAAGCTGGGAATCTCCCTTTTGGAACCTTGACCCGGAGTGCTCTCTGCCCAGATAGAACCCTCATGTGCCTCTACTATTCCTATGCAAATAGCTAATCCAAGGCTGGTACCGCCTCTCCTCCGGGCAATACCGCTCTCGAGCCGATAAAAACGGTCGAAAACTTTATCCAGGTGTTCCGCTGGAATACCGACGCCTTGATCGGCAACACTGATAATATTAATCCGGCAATTAAATATGGTATGTCATTCCGGCCGCCGAGCCGGAATCTGCTTCCCCCCCACACCTCTGGATTCCCGCTTTCGCGGGAATGACATTTGAAATGACTATGTCCTTTCTTAATTGCCGGAGTAATAACTTGACTATCGTATTGATATGCTTCAAGGGTGATATTGTTGCCTGGGTCCTGAGTGTGGATATTCCCGCTTCGTTCAAAAGACCGTGAATCTTAGCAGATACGTTCTCTGTGAAGTGAATGATCTCTATAAGATCACGTAATGGCTCGTCTATCTGTTCTTGTTTAGTCATAGGCAATTGTATTTGTAGCTGTCAATTGGAATTACGCACAATTATATGCCCAGTACCTAACGAAAGTAATAGCTTTAACAAGGACGGGATTAGCTTTGATATAGCCCAATATCTGTTCGTAAAAGTTTGTGGATGACCGAATGAGATGCTAGAATCAACTCGAACTTGCCAATGGAGGGATATCAGTGAGTCAATCAAGTCCAGGCCTAAAAGTAAAGAAGCTTCATCCTGATGCCAAATTACCGCGCCGTAGTTCGGAGGGCGCTAGTGGCTTTGATGTGTGCGCTTGCATTGATGGGCGTGTAACGGTTTTGATAGGGAGACAGCCAAAACTCATCGGCACAGGCATCGCCGTTGAGGTGCCTTTCGGATACGATATTCAGGTGAGACCTCGATCCGGGCTTTCATCGAGAGGGGTAGGCGTCACTTTTGGGACTATCGACAGTGACTACAGAGGCGAGGTCAAAGTAACTATGTATGTTTTTGGCGAAGGATCGTCATTTGAAATCAATCATGGCGATCGAATAGCCCAACTGGTGATAACCAAACTGGCGGATGTATCTGTTGAGGAGGTATCCGGGCTCACGTCTACCGAAAGGGATACGGGCGGCCATGGCTCAACCGGGAGATAGCGTTTAAGGTGGTCATAGGAATAGCTGAGATTTCGATATGAAAAAGCAGCCCCTTTCTAGGGCTGCTCCAGTGCTCAATTCGATTGGTGCAGAATCTGCCAGACGACAAAATGCTTTAGTTGCGTAAATATTATCTGCTACTGCTTCGAAAAGGCTGATATCTTTACATAGCTATGGGTTTTTGTGAGAGCAATGCCTGTACCTGTGCGACAATCTCTGCCGGGTTTCCCGACTTGGTGAGATAGGCATCTGCTCCAACTTCACTAGCCATAGCAACGTCTTTTTCGTGTGTTTTAGCCGAAACTATCAAGATTGGTGTTTGTGCGGTGTCAGGTTCTTTCCTTAATCGACTGCAAATCTCGAAGCCATCTATGCCAGGCAACATGAGATCGAGGATGATGAGGTCAAACTTTTCATTCTGGGCTTTCTTCAACCCAGTCAGTCCATTGGTTGCAGTTTTTACATCGTAACCCTCTTGCTTAAGAGAGAACTCTATCAATCGTAGCGCACTGGCGTCATCTTCAACAATTAGAAGTCTTTCGTTCATGAATTCCTCCCGGTATATTCTACTCAGTTTTGTCTTAAAGGTAAAGTGAAACTAAAGGTACTGCCTTCTCCAAGTTTGCTTTCTATCCAGATACGTCCGGAGTGTGCTTCAATGATTTGCCGTGTGATATGAAGTCCAAGGCCTGTTCCTTCAATCCTATCAGAGGCCTCCACTCGATAGAATCTTTCGAAAAGCTGCGGAATATCATCTTCGGATATTCCTATGCCACGGTCGGAGACCTGGACCAGCAAGTCGCTATTACTGACTTCGCTTTTCACTGTGATACTGCCGTTTTCCTGATTGTATTTGATGGCGTTGCTGAGCAGGTTTGTTATCACTTGTCCCATGCGTTTTCCATCCACTTCCATCTCCGGAAGTTCTGAGTTCATCTCCTCTGTGATGGTAATTCCTTTCTCACTTGCCAGACTGCCTACTCTCTCAACTGCATCGTGAATGATATTCTTCAGAGATATTACCTCTTTATTGATTTTAAAGCGCCCCGATTCGAGGCGGGACATATCAAGAAGATCATCTATGAGATCGCCAAGGCGGTCGCTTTCTTTGTCAACGATTGCCAGGAATTCGTTCTGGGTCTTTGGATCGTCCACTTTACCGCTTACAAGCAATTTCGTAAAACCCTTGAGTGAGTGAAGGGGGGGGCGTAGCTCATGCGAGACATTGGAAATGAACTCGGATTTCATGGCATCGAGTTCACGCTGCTTTTCTTCAGCGATTATACGCTCGGTGATATCTCTGAAAATGCCTCTTGCGGCCACATACTCGCCATTCTTTATTCTCGCCCCAACGTTACCTTCAACACACATCTCTGCCCCGTGCTTCGTCACGAATGTGATTTGTACGTTGTTGAATTGCTCACCACGCATGGTTCGCTCAAAAAGATCCAAGCAGGGAGCCAATTCCTCTTGTACCATAATATCGGCGAACTTCAAATGTTCCAGGTCACCTTTGTCGTAACCGAGAGCATTTAACCATGCGGTGTTAACATATACGAATTTTCCTTCCGCGTCAACACTTTGGATCAGGTCGTTGGCATTATCAAAAAGGTCGCTATACCTTTCTTCGCTTTCCTGAATCTCTCGATTGAGACCGATGAGTTTCTCCTGAGTGTTTCGTAATTCCTCGTTGGATGCTTCCAGTTCATGGGCGTGTATTTGAATCTCATCATATTGTTCTTGTATCTTTTCTTCGGCTTCTGCTCGGCGTACTATCTCTTCTTCTAAAGACAGTCTGTACTCATATAGTTCGAGGAACACCCTAACCTTGCCTCGCAATATGTCCGGGATGATAGGTTTGGTGATAAAGTCAACTGCTCCTGACGCTATTCCTCTTATCTTGTGGTAGTCTTCTGTATAGATAGCGGAAACAAAAATGACGGGTAGATGTTTTGTCAGCTTGTCCTGGCGCATTAGTTCAACTGTTTCAAATCCATCCATTTCAGGCATTTGAACATCCAGAAGGGCTATAGCAAAATCGTGCTCCAAAGTATGCATCAGGGCCTCGTTTCCGGATAGTGCACGCACGAACTCAACATCCATATCGCTGAAAATCCTCTCCAGCGTGACCAGATTTTCAATCTTGTCATCAACTATCAGTACTTTGGGTTTTTCTTTCACAGTTGATTCCTCCGCTTATTGTGGTTGACCCGCCGCAGTTACCGTCTCGAATTCAAGTTGCTCTTCGTAAAATGCGAGTTCAAGTTCATCGTTTGTAATAGGCAGTTCGACTGTGAACGTAGCTCCTTTGCCATCGATACTTTCAGCCCGTATCTTTCCACCGTGGCTCTGAATGATGCCGTAGCAAATGCTGAGTCCCAGACCTGTACCTTTGCCGATGTCTTTGGTGGTGAAGAACGGTTCGAAAATTCTATCGATGATTTCTGGTGAGATTCCAGGCCCGTCATCAACAAAGGAGATTTGTACTGTCTCATCATTGGCCCTGCAAGTTTGAATAGCCAGTTTGCCTTTTCCATGTTCATCTTTCATAGCCTGAGTCGCGTTATTTATTAGGTTAAGAAAAACCTGCTTTAGTTGCTGGGAATCAACTTCTATTTTGGGGAGATACGGGTCAAATTCTATCATTATTTCGATATTGCTCTTGGGGAGTCCGTATGTGCGCAGTTTGGCGATACTCTCAATAAGATCGTTGATGCAAACATGAGATCTTTTCGATTTCTGTGTGCGGGCGAAAGACAGCAGGTTCTGTACGATATCAGTGGCACGCTTGGTCTCACTGTAGATCACGTCCAGGCTCTCTTTGGTGGCTTCGTCTTCAACGTCCTCCAATAGAAGTTGGGCGTGTCCGGAAATCGCCATCAGAGGATTATTGACCTCGTGGGCAACGCCGGAGACAAGCTTGCCTATAGCAGCGAGTTTTTGGGATTGAAGTAGCTGTTCATGGCTTCTTGTTAATTCCTCGTGTGCCTTTTCGAGTCGGGACAAAGCTTGCTCAAGATCGTTATGGGAAGAAGTGATGATTCCATTTTGCTCTTCTAGCGACCTTTTATACTCATAGAGTTCGAGGAATATGCGAACCTTACCCCTGAGTATGTCGGGGTTGACCGGCTTGGTGATGAAGTCAATAGCGCCCGTTTCTATCCCTTTTATTTGATGGTAGTCTTCTGTGTATATGGCGGAAATGAAGATTATTGGCAGTTGTTTGACTCTTTGGTCCTGACGCATAAAATAAACGGTTTCGAAACCATCCATTTCCGGCATTTGAACATCCAGAAGGGCAATGGCCAAGTCGTTTTCCAGTGTTTTCGCAAGAGCCTCATTGCCGGACATCGCCCTTACGAATTCTACATCCATATCTGCAAGTATCCTTTCCAGTGCAACCAGGTTTTCAAATTTGTCATCAACTATCAGGATTTTAGGTTTGTTTTTCATAGCTGTACTCCTTCATTTGTACAACCACACTCGTATGAGTGATAGCAATCTATCAATATCTACTGGCTTAGGCATATAATCATTAGCGCCTGCTGCAATGCATTTTTCACGATCGTCAACCATCGCTTTTGCAGTTAGAGCCAGAATTGGCAAATCTAGAAAACGCTCCTGTTCCCTGATATAACGCATGGCTTCATAGCCATCCATTACGGGCATCATAATATCCATCAGAATCAGATCGATTTCCGGATATTTGTCCAGTACTTCCAAAGACTTCTGGCCATTTGATGCTTTGTATATCTCCATCCCTACACCCTCCATTATCTTGGAAAGCGCAAAGACGTTGCGCATATCATCGTCTACCAGTAATATTTTCTTGCCTTCAAAGATACTGTCTTTATCGTGCAGGCGGGCGATGATCTGTTTTTTGTTCTCAGGTAGATCGTCGATAACCCTGTGGAGGAATAGAGCTGTTTCGTCCAAGAGCCGCTCTTCCGATTTGACTCCTTTGACCATGATTGATCCAGAATACATTTGCAGTTTCAGTTCTTCATCTGGTGTAAGCTCCCTGCCAGCGTAAACAACTACCGGGGGTGCAGATATTTCTTCGGATTCATTCATCTCCCTAAGAACATCGAAGCCTGAAATGTCGGAAAGCGCCAAGTCCAGAATCATACAATCATAGGTGTTGGTCATCAGTTCCTGAAGCGCCTGTTTCCCCGAACCCACAGTGGTTGTTTTTACATCACCGTCACCGATCAACTCAACGATGTCTTTGCGAAGTTTTGCATCATTTTCAATAATCAGGAGGTCTTTTACCGTTTTGGATATTAGAGTTTCAATCTTAGTAAAGGCATCATCTAGCTGCCTACCGTCCACAGGTTTGGTTAGATATCCGATAACCCCTTTCTTGTAGGCATCAAGGGATTCTTCGGCTGCTGACATCATATGTACAGGAATATGGCGAGTATTAGGGTTGTCCTTCAATACTTCTAGGACACCCCAACCATCAAGTCCGGGTAGCCGTATATCCAGCACAATGGCGGTAGGCTGGTACTGTTCGGCCAGTTGCAGTCCACTTTCGCCATCACCGGCATGCAAGCATTTAAATCCCCTTTGATGGCAGAATTTGTAGAGTGTTTTGGCGAAATTCAGATCGTCCTCGATAACCAGAATAGCTTTGTCATCTTCGACGATACGCTCCCGGTCGTCTTTGATAGCAGGGGCTGCCTTTCGCTTTTCCATGTCTGATATTGAAGGAATCTCGTATTGCTGATTAGAAACTGGCACTTCGTCATGTACAGCAGGAGTTAAAATAACTACTGGATTTCTGGCTACTGTTTTGGCTTCAATATCTTCTGATACTTCAATCAACTCTGCAGGAAGATATATGGTAAATGCCGATCCTACATTCTCCTCGCTTATCAGGTGTATTTCCCCACCGAGAAGTTTCGCGAGTTCTCTGGAAATTGAGAGCCCTAAACCTGTACCGCCGTATTGGCGTGAGGTACTGCCATCAGCCTGTTGGAAAGCCTCAAATATAGGTTTCTGCTTATCTCTTGGAATACCGATACCGGTATCGGTTACGCTGATAGCGATGCTGGTTTGCGGATTCAGTCCGCTCTGATATAGCCTGGTTTCATCATCTGGCCTGAAGAAGTCTACGGTGATGCTGCCTTTATCAGTGAATTTGATAGCGTTGGACATCAGATTCTTGATTATTTGCAGCAGTCTTTGCTGGTCGGTCAGTATTGTATCAGGCAGGTTATCATTCATGTTTATGATCAGGTCTACTTCTTTGCTCCGCATCAGATGTTTGAAATTGGTGTTGATGCTGTTGCCTATGTCTGGCAGAAGGACGGGGCCAATGTTGATGGGCATTTTGCCTGCCTCGATCTTGGAGAGGTCAAGGATCTCATTTATCAGCGTGAGAAGATCTTGTCCGCTCTTGTGTATGATGTCCGCTGATTCCATTTGATCTTCATTAAGATTCCCGGGCTTGTTGGAAGCCATGTCTTGCGCCAGCACAAGCAGGCTGTTCAACGGTGTGCGCAATTCGTGGGACATGTTCGCCAGGAATTCGCTCTTGTATTTGCTGGCGATTCTCAGGGCATCAGCTCTCTGCTCCAATTCCTGTTGAGCAGTCTCAAGATCGCGGTTCTTTTCAGAAACTTCCCCTTTTTGTTTTTCCATGGACAGGGTCTTTTCTTCCAACTCTGCATTGGCTTGTTGCAGCTTTTCCTGCTGGGATTTGAGTTGTTGCTGAGATGTTTGCAGCTTTTGGGTTTTCTCCTCTAATTCTTCATTTGTAGCCTGCAATTCCTCTCGCTGACTCTTGAGATCTCGTTCCGATGCTTCAAGTTTCTCGGTCTTATGAATAAGTTCTTCATTTGCTGCCCGAAGTTCCTCTTCCTGAGTCTGTAGCTGTTCTGCCTGCTCTTGCGATTTATCCAGTAGTTCCTCCAGCTTTTCGCGGGCCTGTGCTGAATCAATAGCAATTGCGACAGCTTCCATGCTAGTGGTGAGAAACCCGATCATCTCGTCAGAAAACTCTTCGATTGATGCGAGTTCTATGACACCTTTTGATTTATTTTCATAGAGGAAAGGAATTATCAGAATATTTCGCGGGAAGGTGTCACCAAGCGAAGAGCTGATCTTGATGTAGTCTTCCGGAATACCGTTAAAGGATATGAGCTCCTTTTCAAGGGCTGCTTGTCCTACAAGACCCTCACCAAGCTCGAAAATTGCTGGATTGCCTTTGCGTCTGGTGAATGCGTAGCTCCCGGCCAGATGAAGCTTGTTCTCGGAGTCGTCCATTACATAAAGAGTTGATATTTGGGCATTCAATGTTTTGGCAAGATAGCCTGCAATTCCTGTTGATAAATCAGGGATATGCTGTTCCCCGCGCATTACATTGTTCAAGCCCGCTTGCCGTTCAGCGAACCATAGTTGCTTTTCATTCTCTTTCTTCATATCCCGCAGGGCTCGGGTCATGTTCTGCAGGGCAATTCCCAGTTCATCTCTTTCTGACCTGGGAATGATATCGGCTTCATAGTCCCCCGCGGAGATGGTATTAGCCTGAACAACAACACCTTTCAGAATTCTGATCATCTCCTGAAGTGCAGAGCCAAGTTCCGGTTTTTCACTGGTTATATCGATTTCCTTGCTGAAATCGCCGGCAACTATTGCATGGCTTACAGAAGTGACGTTTTCCAGGATCAGGTTTATCTCGTCGTTGGCTTTCCTGAGCTCAATTTCTGATTGCTTTCTTTCAGTGATGTCATTTCCAAAGGCGATGACCTCTATAAGTTCCCCGTTTTCATCAAGTTGATTGCTAGCGTTCCATTCGCAGGTATGCTTTCCTCCACTTTTGTCCGTTAGTGTCATCTCATAATTGCGTACGGCCCCATCTTCCTCGATGGTCTGGAATAATCGCTCAACCTGCTTGTATTCTTCGTTTGGGTGGAATGTTTTCCACCAGTTTTGTCCGATGAGTTTTTCTGCGCCATGACCCGTGATCTCTTGTGCGCTATAGCCTGTGATCTCTTCACCGGCCGGATTGATGAAAGTAACTGTGCCGTCGGGAGCGATACCCACGATGGCAGATGGAGTACACTCGATAATTCCTTTAATATAATCGCGTTCTGAACGAAGAGCTTCATCGGCCAATTTCCTTTCAGAGATCATACGGTCAAAGGCGATAGCCAGATCTCCGATTTCGTCTTTGGAATCCACGAGTATTTCTACATCTTCATTGCCCAGGCGTACTTTTTCAGAAGCATCGCGGAGTCGGGAGATTGGCCCGGTGATACTACGACTCACACTAAAAGCAATGGCTGTTCCTACCAGTCCCATTGTCAGGGCTACAGCAAGGATTGCATAACCTAGGGTCTTCTGGGAATTGCTCAAATCGTCTTGCAGACTACTTAGACCGGACAGGAGAGCGAAGGCCACATCTTTTGGCTGCTCCACGACCACTCCCCAATTCAATCCATCAAATCCGGGGATTGATTCGTAGTAATCAGCCGGAGCAGAACGGGCGAATCCCCGCACGGTCTCTTCGGTTAAACCGTACTCTTTGCCATAGGCAGAGGCGTAGACTTGATCCATCGCTTCCATGATCTCTCGATTGCTTAGCATTACTTCCGAATTAGCGATTCGTGTCACATCGTGATTGCTGATGGTTTCGGCCAAAAGAAGGCCGTTAGAGGTAAAGACTGATACTTCACCACCTTCAACCAAATGCGAGTTGGACATGGCCATCTGTTGGATTGTGGTGATATCCAGCCTGGCTGTCATCACGCCTACTGGCGTATCTGTATAGGGATCATCAACCCGTACCGAGATATCGCACTCCCAAATACCTTTAGAGCTGTTATATTCCATTTCGCCAACACTACTGCCTTTTTCCCATGCAGTTTGCCACCATTGCTCATCGTCTTGGGTAAAATCGGGGGTCGGTCCGGTAACTGATATATTGTAACCATGGGCGTCGGTAAGAAATAGATCTCCAAAAGACTGTGAAAGAGACGCTTGTTTTTCGAGATATGCATCGGTAGCGGGATCTGTCGCCAGGCTGTTGTATCTACCAGACGAAGGATCTGGCGCCATTCCTTCGATAAAGTCGATTGAAGCGGTAGACAGACCCATGTTTTCAGCCTGCAGATAGCCGGCCTGAGCTGTATCCGCAATATCGGGAGAGGAGGCCAATACCTTGACTTCGTTCATGCGTGCGAGCATGAACTGATCGATTTGGGTGATGATTGTTTGAGCGGCGTCAGCTATTTTGACACCCACTACATCCTTTGTTAGTTGCTGTTGGCTTTCTTCAAGGCTGGTTTTGGCGTTATCCAATGTATAGCCAGAAGTAAAAAACGAGACTGCTCCAATGATAAATATCGGGAGTAAACCGACAATCAGAACTTGCCAGGTCAGTTTGCCTCGAAGGCTCTTGAAAAAGGAACGCTGTTTCATAATACGGTCTCCTTTGCCTTGCGAGAAGGGATTCAATCCTTTGAATTTCGGGCCGATAGCGGATAATTTCGTGGCTCCGAAACTGGGAAACCTTCTGCGTTTCTCTGAATCAGAATGATATCGGTTTTCGTCTGTCATTTTCTTACTCGAGAAATTGATCAAGTACTTCTAAATGCCCTGCTTGTTTTAGGCCAAATCCCATTTTGAAGCAGCTTTACCAGTGTTCCGGGTATGTCTTCCAATGGCAAGACGTAATCTATTGAACAGGCGTCAATAGCGGCCTGTGGCATTGCTGGTGTTTTTGCGGTTGCAGGATCTTGAGCGATGGTCAGACCCCCGGTCTTTTCGATCTTCCGCATTCCTTTGGCTCCGTCGGGTGTAGCCCCTGTGAGGATGATGCCAATAAGTCCGGAATGATAGACATCAACGGCGCTATCAAACAACACATCGATAGATGGCCTGGAGTGGTTAATCTTCTCACCTGATGACAAGGTAAGCGATTTGCTATCTGCAACCACAAGATGTAGATCGGCAGGAGCAAGGTATACTTTTCCGTTTGAAATTGGCTCATTATCAGTTGCTTCAATGACTTCTAACCTGCATCTTTCATTAAGATACTCGACGAAGAAGCCACCATCACCACTGGGGTGTGAGTGCTGCACAATGAGAATTGGCAGCGGAAAATCTTCCGGCAATGGCGATAACACTTGTGGGAGAGCATCCATTCCCCCGGCGGATACCCCTATTAAAATGGCCTTGTATTTGGATCGTATATCTGCAACTTGTTGATCCATTTGATTATAACCTCTTAGTTGTCAACTATTTGATCTTGCGGTAAATCTTTTCCTTATTAGCAGTCTCTTCGAAATGTTCATAAACTTCGGAAAACTGCAGGGATTCCTTGCTTCCCATGCACAGGAATCCGCCGGTTATAAGACTATCATTAAATAGATTGAAAACTCGGTCTTGAAGAACTCTGTCAAAATAGATAAGAACGTTGCGGCAGACTACAAGGTGCATTTCACCAAATACAGAGTCTGTAACAAGGTTATGATTGGCAAATGTGATGTTTTTCTTTAGTTCTCGATTCATGATCACAGAATCGTATTTTGACTGATAGTATTCTGAAAAAGCCTTCGTCCCACCCGATTTCTGGTAGTTGACTGTGCTGGTCCTGGCATGTTTGAGCGGGTAGATTCCTTCTTTGGCTTTTTTCAGTGCATAATCGTTGAAATCTGTGGCATAAATATGGAAGCCATCACAAATGTCTGCCTCTTTGAGCAGAATTGCCATGGAGTATACTTCTTCTCCGGTAGCGCATCCGGCATGCCATATCTTGAGAAACGGATAAGTTTTCAATTGTGGGATCACCTTTTCTCGAACTGCCCTGTATACAAAAGGATCTCTGAACATCTCCGTTACTGTGATCGAAAGGGTCTGTATCAGCGCTTCGAAAAAGTCAACATCGTAAAGCAGCCGTGGGATTGCTTCCGTGATCCTGTTATGGTTGGTTTCACCTAAGAAATGTTGTATGCGCCGCTTGAGTGATGCTGAAGCGTAATGAGTGAAGTCATAGCCGTATCGTTTGTTTATTGCATCCAGAAATAGCTCGGTTTCCAGGTTCTCTATCTCAATCTTTTTCATACGAACCTCCGAGTGAGGGGGATATCCCTGCCAAGCGCAACGATACAGCCGTCATTACATTCAGCAAAACGGCCTGCCTTGAGAAATGTAGACATAGCTCTCCTATTGGGTTCTAAACTAATATGGCACCTCCCTAAAAAGTAAGTTTGCCACTATCAATCCGGAAATGAATCAGTGCCAATCCGGGTTTTGTATTAGGGCTATCCCCCATTTTTGTGAAGGTTTTACAGGGGTGTATTATATGGTGAGGGAGGATTGAGTTTTCTCCTTCGATGGAGTATCTAGCAGGCATGCAGTCTGTAGTTATTCGCAAATGTTCAGTCGGCATTAATGATATTAGCTATGAGGTGGATACTGGTTATGCTACCGAGCTATCTTGAAACATATAGGAGAGGGGCGCTCGATGAGAGACTATTCCGGCTATATCAAATACTTCAAAGCTGTGAGTTGTGTCCGCGCAGATGTCACAAAAACAGATTGGATGGGGAGGAACGATTTTGCCAGATGGGCGAAGAGGACCCGCTGGTAGGGAGAGGAAGACTGTTAGGGGTGGGTGGCTCTGGGACGATCCTTCTCACCGGTTGCAATCTTGGCTGCGCCTATTGTCAGAACTATGACATAAGCCATTTGAAACGCGGTAGTCCTGTCAGCCCGGAAGAGTTGTCCGGAGGTATGATCGAACTGCAAAGGCTAGGTTGTCACAATATCAACTTTGTTACGCCTACACATTTCGTTCCCCAACTGGTTAAAGCGCTGAAGTTTGCCATAGAAGAAGGATTGAATATTCCCATCGTATACAATTGTGGCGGATATGAAAATGTAACCACAATCAAACTGCTGGAAGGTATTGTGGATATTTACATGCCGGATATGAAATACAGCGATGCCCGAACCGTTAAGCTGTATTCAAATGCTCCCGACTACTTTGATCGATGCTGTGAAGCGGTCAAAGAGATGCACCGACAGGTCGGCGACCTCAAACTTGATGATGCAGGCATAGCTCAAATGGGAGTGTTAACAAGGCATCTGATTCTGCCCAATGATACAGCGGGTAGCCATGAGGTCTTCAAATTCATTGCTGAAGAGAGTTCCAAGGATGCTTTTGTGAATATAATGTTTCAGTACCGCCCCCTTTTCAGGGCTTTTGAATACCAGGATATCAACAGGAGATCATCCTTGGAAGAGTATCGGAGAGCCATCGAGATGGCGGTTGATTTTGGATTACATCGGGGTTTTGAGGTGAACCAGAGGATCGATACAAATACTGATCTATAACAAGGCTATTGACAGCTTACTCTTTTGTGTACAAGAAGTGTGACACTTCCTTGGTGAGTGTTTCCACCTCGCCTTCACTTAGCATAATACCTCTTTCCAGCAATTCAAGGTATCGGCTTATCTCTACATTTTGGTTCCCAAGTTCCTGAAAGTTTGCACTCAGCTTTTGAGTTTCATGTTCGATTTGGTGTAGCTCCAAACCGAGGTTAAATCTGGTGTCTAAGACTCTAAGCATCTGTGCAGCAGCTAGCGGATCATGATGGTTGGCAAGGTAGAAAGGTACTTCTACCCAGAGAGTACATCCTGCCAGTTTCCTTGTCATGGCTACCCACAAGAGGAAGTTGCTGAGGCTGGTGCCGCCTCCCGGAGGCGTCTGGTAATCCATGCCTGTGTGCACATCACATTGCTCCAGAACCTTTTTGAGTTCTGGACGGTTGACAATACCGAATACTCGCCTTGGGCTGCTGTGAGCGATCGAAGTAACCACACCTCCGGCAATATATAGCTCTTTAACTCCGCATTGATCAATGGCGAAATCCAGAATCCTGGTCAGGAATTCATATGGTGCTCGGCTGGGAGCATGGCTGACGAGTACGAATATGTTAGGATTTGGGCAAGAATAGAATTTGCTCATTGGGAACTGGATCACATTTCCTTTCACCTCGACTCCGCTGAAAGAGAAAAATTCGGCCGGCTCGATTTCCTCAATAAGTTGTAATTTTAGCTTCTCATCAAGAGATTCTACTATCCCTCTGCGAAGCCCTCCAACCTCATGATCCCAGATCACTATGAGAAAAGGACTATGAAGATTGTCCTCAGTCAATCCTCTTGCCCGCCTTTTTCGAAGAACTCTTCAATATGCTGCATGATTTCTTTTTTATCTTCATCGGTGATCTTGTCTTGATTTTCTTGCTCGGCCTGAGTGACCTGTTGCAACTGGTCGATATGATCTCGCATTTCTTGAGGGATCATGGTGTAGAATCGCTCAATATTTTGCTCCACCCCTTGGTCCATCTCATCCAGTTTGCTCAAATCAGGAGCGATTCCCAGATTGTGGTTTATGACGTCAAGTATAGACCGGGATGCCTTCGGGTATGGTGTGAGAAACTGGGAAACGTAGACCGGTATCTCTCCAAGAAGGCAAATCCCTTCCATCCCCCTTTGCTGGGCAACTCCGAGTAGCAATCCGTTAAGTCCGGTGATATTCCCTTGTCCGCCCCTTTCATCGATGCTGCTCATGAGAATTGTATTGGGGTATTGCTTTATCTCATCCACGAGTTTTGGGTTGTTTGGCACTGCCCAAACTTTGGGTTTGGCTGTATGATGGATTGTTGTCACAGCAGCGGCGGCAGTGTAGATTCTTCCGCACCTCATCAGTGCTGCCATGTCTAATATAAGGTTGGCCATCTCGTAGCCTTTTCTTCCCCCGGCGGGTTGCTCCTCCCCCACGAAAAACACCGTGTCTTTCCCATCTAATTTCTTGTAAAAGAATCGACTTTTAGGGAAATTTATATCCACCAGTTCTCCGTCTTGAATAGTGACACCGTGCGGATAGAAGAAGTGCCATGGTTCGATTTCGGCAAACGGTTCGGCATTCACTGCTTTTCTGAGGGTGTCAACCGCAATAAGCCCGATATTGCCGATCCCTGGCCATGCAGCGATCAAGTCTGGATTTTTCAATACCGGTTCTTTATATACCCTAAGTGCCATTACATGGATTCCTTTTTATTGCCTTCCGAGATGGAGCAGTGTGCTCAGACTGGGACTATCTTTGCTTCGAGCTCTTCTCCAATTTTGATCAACCCGTAGGATTTTCTGGCCGGTCCCGGATTGAAAAGCAGGCTTCCCTGGAATTGTTGATTGTCCGGTTCGTGAGAATGACCGTAAATAACAATATCTATATCATCAAACATAGATCTAACTCTTCTGGCTATGTCTCCGGAGCCTCCTCCGGCGCCGTGTGTGAGCCCGATTCTTTTTCCGTTGATTTCGAAAGTCTCACGTGAAGGTAGCATTTGTTTGAGTTCAGCCGAATCCATATTCCCATAGACTGCTTTTACTTTCCCCAGATTTCTGAGTCCTTCAAGTACATCTTTATTGGTGAAATCGCCTGCATGCACGATGATATCTACCTCTGCCAGTGCTGCTAGAATGGATGCCGGGATTTCTTCCAATACCATCGCATGTGTATCAGATATCACTCCTAATTTCAAAACATACCTTCTCTTTGTCTCGCGATTTCCTACTAGTATCGTATTAGTTGTTACCTATTTTAGCACGTGTCGCTACACAATTCATCGATCACCTGAATGACAGGCTTCTTTGGTTTTTTTGGTGAGTGAGCTATTGCACTATCCTGTAGTAGTCATTATTATGGAAAATAATCAATCAGGTATATCGGTATTTATACCATTCACATGGCGGTTGGGTTGGTGGGTGAGACGCGACCTCATCGGGTAGGAGGGCAAAATGGGGAATACTTTTGAAGTGACAAAGTTCAGTGTATTGGGGGCATTGTTGTTGCTATTGCTCCTGATGGGTGCGTGCTCTCTTTTTGACGAAGATACCCCTGAAGCTGAAATCCAGCTGGCAACCAAGACCTCAATCATCATAGGTAATCTAACAGATATAACTGGAGTGTCGTCAAATGCGATGAGCATGGTGAACAAGGCACTTGCAGATATGGTCAAATACTACAATGAGGAGAATCTTATCCCTGGAGTAGAGTTGGAAGTTGTTACCTATGATGGACAATTCGATCCTTCCCGAGATATACCCGGATACCAGTGGCTCAAAAGGCGAGATGCAGACTTGATATTCACTCCCATGCCCTCGACTACAGAGACTCTCAAGAGGCGCGTGGAAGATGACAAGATGGTGCTTTTTGCTCTGGCTCCCAGTAAAGAGGGTCTGTTGCCTCCCGGATATGCTTTTTGTCCAGGCAATACTTATGCCCAAGATATCAGCTATACTCTACTGAAATGGATAGCCGAAAACGATCCTGATTTTCCCAAAGATCGCCCAGCCAAGATCGGTGGGGCATTCTGGGCCGAAGCCTATGGGGAGGATATCCTGAGAGGGGCGGAGCAGTATGCTAAAACACATCCCGACCAGTATGATTGGGAGGGTGGATATCTAACCAATTTCACTTTCACCTGGGGGCCGGAAGTTGAGGATTTGAAAAACTGCGACTATGTGTTGCCGCCTGTGCCAATGAATAGTTTTGCCAAGGAGTATCGTATGGCAGGGTACGAGGCAAAATTCATTGGTACGGCTGGACATGTGGCTTTCATGGGACTGATAGATTATGCGGATTTGTGGAATGAAATAGATGGCACCTTGATTATTCAGACTCCATGGTGGTGGAATGAAGAAAGCACTATGAGCGATTTGGCCATGAAGCTTCTGTATGACAATCATGCTGATGAGGCAGAAGTCGTTATTCGGTCAGGAAATGGCTATTTGTCAGTTGTGCCGGTTTACATAATGCTTGAAATTATATCGAATGCTGTGGATGCCGTTGGACCCGAAGGGTTCAATTCGGAGGCTCTGTATGAGGCTGCAAAATCCTTCTCGCTAACGTTGGATGGGTTCAATTTTAGTTTCAGTGAGACCAATCGAACATCGGTGGATCACCTTGGCATGTATGAGATTAGAGGTTCAGAGAAAGATGTTTTCAGGGTAGACTCGAATTGGGTTCCTATCGTAAAGGCGCCGTAACAACCGGGGGACTTCTGTTGGAAAAACAGTATCGAGAGAGGAATTGGAGAAGCAGGTCGAAAAACTGGAAAGGGGAAACGCCTTACTTGGTAACGCGAACGAGCGATTACGCGAGAGCGAAGAGAAATTCAAGACTATTTTTGAAAATGCCAATGATCATATCGTCTATGTGGATGTAGATGGGGCTGTTATCGATGTCAATGAAGAAGTAAAAGACCTTTTCGGGTATGCAAGAGAAGAGGTCGTTGGGGAAAAGTTCTATGGGTTTGGGGCTTTAAGTTCAGAAGATTGGCAACGATGCATTGAACTTAGCGGAGATTTGCTGACAGGCAAGACCACTGAAACTCAAGTGTTGGAATTGCAGGCTCGACATAAAAACGGGACTAAAGTCTTCATCGAAGTAAATCCACGGTTGGTGAGTAGAGATGACGAAATTAAGGGTATACTCGCCATCACCCGAGATATCACTGCATGTAGGCAAGAACAAGAATTGCTACGTCGGCACAAGGACGGATTGGAGCGGCTGGTCAACGAGCGAACTTATAGCCTTGAAGAAGAGAATACTACATTGCGTGCCGTATTACCAAAGACGAGGCGATCAGGCTTATTAGGGAATACCAGGGAAAGGGCTGCTTCCACCAAGTCGGCAGGCCCATGCCGCTCAAGGATTTCAATGCCAAATACGATGTTGACATACTTTGCAATTGCTGCTGGGATTGCTGTGCTGCTTTTGGGAACTATAACCGAGGGCTCATCCCGTTTATGTTGAAAGCGTATTATATTGCCAATCTTGAAGAATCGAAACGACGTATTTGATAAGGTGCCTAATATGAAAATTGATGCTGTGATTTTTGATTTTGGTGGTGTGTTCACCGAATCACCGTTGCCCACTTGCGAAGCCCTGGGAACAGAAATCGGTGCTTTGCCGGGACAAATTATTGAATTAATGTTCGGCCTCCTGCACAAGATAGCGACCATCCATGGCATTGCCTGGAACGTGGTGAAATCACTTTGGAACGGGCACGAGATGAAATACTGGACCTTGGCCGATTGAAACACAGCTTAGAGGTAGATATATACGAGTTCTTCGCAAGGATGCCTCGAGATGCTGGCCTGCGCTACCAGATGGTGGATAGGGTAGCAGATATTAAGAAAGATGGTTACCCTACCGCTTTACTTACCAACAATATCAAGGAGTTTTCTGATGGCTGGCGTTCACTTCTGCCGGTCGATGATCTGTTCGATCTGGTGGTAGATTCCAGTCACGAGGGAATGCGCAAGCCAAATCCGGAAATATTCCGGGTGACTCTTGAACGCCTGGGCGGATTGATACCAGAGTGCACCGTTTTTCTCGATGACTTCGAGGCCAACCTGGAAGCGGCAAATTCACTGGGTATACAAACGGTTCGTGTGGGTAGCGATATCTCTCAGGCAATCGCCGAGCTGGATGAACTATTGTCCCTATAAGCTAGTAGCGTGACGACTGCTCATGTTACCTCTATAACCTGTATCTGCTATTTGCCTGCCTGAGGGTGTAATAAATAGGTGTGGTGATCAACAACATAGAGCCATTTATTTATTGAATGTAATCCCTCAGATTCTTACTAGTTTCCTTTTTTACCTCAACTGGGAGACAGCGTTAGGGACCTTGGTCCCTAGCAAACTTCACTTGGTGCGTGGTACAATCCAAAAAACTTAAGTATTGCATGTTGTCAATGCTTGCAAAGGCTGGTGAATATGAGTATTTCATACTGCTCAAAATGTCAGCGCGAAAATCTGGGGGGCGGAGCTTATTGCGTCTTCTGTGGGGCTCTGATTGCTGGGGACGTGGAGCTCACACAAGCGGGACAAATGCTCAGGAATGAGCTTGATAAGGCGAAACAACACCTCCAAAGCCTCGAACGCAGATTAGATGCCCTCGAGAAGGTCCAGGTTCAAAAACCGATTGCTGAGGCTCAGCAATCGGAAGTACAGCCAATGCCATCCCAAGACGAGTTAAGTCCCGTGTCAGTTGAACCTCAGCTGCTAGCACAACGGCAGTTCACACCTCCCACACCGAAGGCTACGGTGCCTTCTCAACCACAGAGACCAACTGAGGGTTGGGAACGGATGATGCCTGGGAATTGGCTGGCGCGAGTTGGTATTGTGGCTTTGTTTATTGGCCTCGGATTCTTGACCAAGCTGGCATTCGATAATGATTGGGTTGGTGCCTTAGGTCAATTGTTGATAGGCATTCTGGTTGGATTCGTACTGCTTGCAGGCGGCGAATATTGGCGAAAAAACTATCGCGTCTGGTCACAGACACTGACTGGTGGTGGAGTGGCTGTGTTGTTCCTTTCGATTTTCGGTTCGTATGCCTTGAATGACCTTATGGGATTCTTTCCTGCATTTGGTTTGATGTTCTTAGTAACAATGGTCGCCATTGGGCTCGCCTTGCGTCAAGAGTCAATGACAGTCGCGATCCTGGGAATTATTGGTGCGTTTATTGTTCCCATAATCCTAGGGGCTGTGGGCGACTCAG
>JABHWQ010000387.1 GCA_018657655.1 Chloroflexota bacterium
CTCGAAAACAACTTTCAGTGCGTTGAGTATCCGCGCCCCCAGAGTGGCCTTTGTAGGTCATGAGACTAACCTAATGGTTTTCGAGAGGGAAACCCAGAATCCTGTTGCCGGGGCTGGTGTTTGGGCTGTTACATGGGACGAGGCTAGGACATTGCGTGGTGAAGTGGCTGCCATAAAATCTAATGATGCTGTTGCTGCGCAAGCATACGACTATGAATCTATGTGTGATCTCTATGGTGAATTCCTGGGCAAGACAGATGATGATGGACAATTGAACCATGTTTTTGATGAAACCGGGAAACATTTCCTTGTAGCTGTAAAAGATGGGTATTATCCTGGATTTTCCCCTCTTACGGTCAGGACTATACCTCGCGCTCTGGGCATCAAAGCCCCCAAGGTTGCCGGTGTTAGCGAAGATGTTACTATGACGGTTTATCAGAGACTGACTCATGATCCGATTGAAGGAGCAGGTGTATGGGCATTTTCGAAGGATGATGCGGAGACCGTAAGAACAGAGGTTACAAATATCAGATCCGAGATTAAGACTGATGCTCAACAATACGACTATGAATCTTTAATGAATGCTTATGGTGAATATTTGGGACGAACGAACAGCGAAGGTCAGCTGATGCATGCGTTTGACCAGACAGGAAAGTATGTTTTGGTGACCTGGAAGATGGGCTACTGGCCTGGCTTCGGCTCGATCAATATCAAAGATCAACGTCCCGCTTTAGCCATACGAGCACCCAGATATTCCCAGATTGGGCAGGAGATCACCATGACTGTCTGCGAAAGGCCTAATCAGCCTGGACTGGCAGTATCACCGATTTCCATGGACAATGCCGTTAAAGTGCCCTCTATCGTGACTGAAACCGGTTTGATGGCCGTGTCGGCGGAAAAGGTAAATCCTGTGAAAATAAGGCCAAACGAGATCGATTTTGAGGCAGTATGCAATCCGGTTGAGGGAGCAGGTGTCTGGGCTATTCCACGCGATGATACCGAAAGCCTGAAAAAGGAAATCGAAGATAGAGTAACAAACAGTGAAATTGCCTCAACAGAATACGATTATGAGTCATTGCTAAATTCCTTCGGCGAATTCCTTGGCAGAACGGATAGCCAGGGCAAACTGACTCATGAGTTTGATGAGGGTGGCAACTATGTCTTGGTTACATGGAAGCAAGGATATCGTCCCGGATTTGCACTGCATACCGTTAAATCGGTTCCCAGAGTCCTCTCGATCAAGTCGACTAGGGTAGCTCCGGTTAACCAGACTGTAACGATGACTGCTTTTGAAAGGAATACACATAATCCAGTTGCTGGTGCGGATATCTGGGCCTTCTCCTGGGACCAGTCGGAATCGGTTAGAGGCGCACTTTCAGATATTGAAGGAATGGAAGATGTTGGCTCACAGGAATTGGATTATGAATCCATAGCCAGCGGTTTTGGCGGAATGTATCTGGGTGAGACAGGGGACAACGGTGAAATGGTCTATGCTTTTGGTGATGCCGGAAGGTACCTTCTATTGGTTCTCAAAGACGGATACTGGCCGGGGTTCGGGCAGATAAAGATTAGAGATCTCCAGCCAATAGAATCCACCGAGATCGAGCAACTTGTAATACAGCAAGTTCAATAGTTGCCAACAAAATTCTTATGATAGTGGGTGCAGGTCCATTATGAAAAGGGCCTGCACCCGTTATTTATGGAATGAGTTCTTTGATAGAAATTCCATCTTGTTTGAGGGTTTGCACTATTGTATGAGTCTTAGTCAGTAAGTCAAAATAGTAAACAAGAAATGAAAAAAAGAATCGTAACTTTTGCAGCTTTGGCCATTGGCGCTATCTTCAGCTATATCTCCATTATTTGTGTAATCTCAGGATTCATGATTGCCAAACTATGTGGCGGTAGAAAAGATGGTGCGCCAGGTAACGTAAGATCGATTGTGATTCCTATGGGATCTTTCAAATTACACCTGCATCACTGGATAGTCTTTTCACTTATGATGCTTTTAGGATTGGCTAAAAGTATCTTTTTCTACATCCTGCCCGAAGTGTTTTACGGGTTGCTATCGGGTTTGGCATGGCAGGGCGTTTACTGCTACAACGATTGGCACAGAGTGATATACAGAACATCGTCCAATCGTTGAGCATCTTCTTTTCTTCGCGCCGTCTATCCCTAGTTTCCCCTTGTATTCATGATCTTCATCTGTATTCGCGGTTGACCCGATCGGTAGAATCTTGTATCATAATTTCATAAATATTTGAATATTAACTCTTCGAGCTGTTGCGTCTAAATCCTGCAATGAGCAGGACATGGTGTACAGACGGTGGACCAAAGGTCCCGAGGGCGCAGGTAGAAATGCCTGCACCTCCCATGTTAGGAAAGGAGAGTAGATGAAACATAAGTTATACTATGCGAGCGCCCATCGAAGCGATGTGGCGCTTTTGTTTTGTCCTCCGTTCTCTTCCATCTCTCTTTGTCTAATTGGGCATGCTATTGCTACTGGATAAGACTCAATTCCGGTTACCTATTTAGGGTTGAAATGCGAAAAATACTGTTCCACAAGCAAAATCACTCAGGAGCCGCGCACAGGTTCGGTGTTGATGATTTTCACCATGGGGGCTACTTGATAGCCATAAACCAGCTATCAAGTAGCCCCCGCTCCTACAGACACTCATTTTATACAGTGGTGCTTTTGAAGGAAATCCATTGTGAATAAGCAAGCGAATTGGGAACAGATTTGGGATCGGCGGATGGAACGCAGCCTGCGTAAATGGGATGACGAAGAGTTCTGGTACGAACGCACGCGGTCTCGCGGATATGGTATCAAAACAAGTGACTATACAGATCAGCTTCTGTCTAGAATGGATCTGTCAACAGATCGATCGGTTTTGGATATCGGTTGCGGCGATGGCGCGATTTCGGTTCGATTAGCAAAACAATCAAAGCAAGTGTCGGCTCTTGATTTCTACCCAAGCTATCTTGGATCACTGACACTGAGGACCATGGCTAACGGATTAAGCAATCTGAAGTTTCTGAATATCGACTGGTTTCAGGCTCAAATCGGTATGGAAATTGAGCCTCATGATATTGTTCTCGCCTCCCGATTTCGCCGCATGAGCCCGTTGCGCAGTTTTCTGAATCTGATGAACTCAGCATCCCGATATCAGTGTTATTTGACTTGGACAGTCGAATATCGGGGTATGGATGCATCCATCTGTGAAATTTTGGATCGGGAGTATTACCCGTTACCGGATTACAGCATCATTTGCAATATGCTTGAGAGCATGGGGATATCATCAAGTGTGGAGGTTTTTAAAGTCACCGAATTACATCGTTTTGAGAGTGAAAGTGACGCTGTTGATAATGCAGCGAGGGGATACAAAGTGGAAACTAACGATACCAACGCACAAATAGCATCGCTGGTGAAAAGCAATTTAGAAGTGAGGGATGGTTTTTGGTGGCAGGAATCCACCGTGAATTGGGCACTTGTCAGGTGGGATAAGTAAAAATACATAAATAGCTCAACAAATTCTCCGAGCCACTGCTCCTAACGCTGACGCCATGGAGAGTGGACGATAGGGTATAGCTGGAAACGGCGGTGCCTCCCGTGGTTGGAAAGGGGATTGAATGGAAACTATTACTCAATATGAACATGTCTATTTAATTGAAGGTGCACTCTTAGCGATTTGCAGGGCTCCACCCGAATTTGTCGAGCTATTGGAGCAATTATGATGAACATTGATAAAAGGAGAAAAATGAAAAGAAAATTACTAACAACTCTATTGGCTTTAACCATGATAATATCAATGATCGGAATGGTCTCCGCATGCGATTCCGATGATGAAACTGCATCGGAGCCAACAGTGCCTGCTACTGAGGCCGAACCAACTGAATCTGAAGAACCCACTGCTGCTGAGGAGCCATCTGGAGATGAAACTTCGGAAGAATCTGGCCGACTAAAAGTAGCTACTACCACTAGCTTGGATAATACCGGTCTCTGGGAGACGTTGGAACCCATGTTCGAAGAGGAAAACGATGTTGACCTGGATATCGTTGCTGTCGGCACCGGCATTGCTCTGGAATACGGCCGCAATGGGGATGTGGATGTTATTACCGTCCACTCGAAAGCCCGTGAGATCGAATATGTGGAACAGGTCTATGGCGTGGAGCGCGTGCCCTTTGCCTACAACTATTTCCTCATCGTAGGACCTGAAGACGATCCGGCGGGCATTAAAGGAATGTCACCTGAAGACGCCTTCACGACCTTGTTCGAATCCGGTGAGGGAACCTTTATCTCCCGTGGTGATGACTCAGGAACTCACGGCAAGGAAAAGACTATCTGGGCTAACGCCGGATTCGAGTATGAGGAAGTCCAAAGTGCTGGTAGTTGGTACCTCGAAGCTGGCAGTGGCATGGGTGCAACCCTGGTAATGGCTGATGAGAAACAGGGTTATACAATAACCGACACAGGCACTTACCTTGCTTATAAGGGCGACCTTGCTCTGGTGCCCATAGTAGATGAGGGTGATACGCTGTTAAACGTATATTCCGTAATCGTTGGAACCAATACTGAGATGCCGCAAATGGCACAAAATCTGGTTGACTTCCTTGTCTCAGACAAAGTACAGAAAATAATGGGCGATTTCGGTTTTGCGGAATATGGGATGGCCCTATTCACCCCGTGTGCTGGACCTATTGCTCCGTGTGATAACTAATAAGGTGGCTCGATAATTTGATTTGGGACGCTTTCGTTGAGGCTTTGCGCCTCATCTGGAATCTTGACCACGAGGTCATGGAGATAGCCTGGAGGTCGCTGCGAATTGCGGCGACCTCCAGTGCTATCTCGTTTTTACTGATTGCTCTGCCTCTGGGAACGCTGATACATTTCAACCGTTTTCCCGGCAAACCGCTGGTCATCAGCACTATTCAAACCCTTTTTGCCATGCCCGCAGTGGTTGTCGGGTTGCTGACATATGATTTACTGTCCAACAAAGGAGCATTTGGTGAACTGGGATGGTACTTGACTCCAGATGCAATTGTGTTCGGGCAAACCTTGTTGATCACGCCGGTTATGCTGGGACTGGTGATATCTGCACTGAACGGTGTGGACAAGTCCATCCCAGAAACTGCCACAACCATGGGCGCCA
>JABHWQ010000392.1 GCA_018657655.1 Chloroflexota bacterium
ATGAGTCCGAAGCGGAAGCATTATCCGAAGGAGTTCAAGGTTGAGACGGTCAAGTTGGTTACCGAGGGAGGGTACAGTGCAGCTCAGGTGGCACGTGACATGGGCATCAGTACCAACATGCTTTATCGTTCAGATCGTGGCTCTCAGTATGCCAGCGGAGATTACCAAAAAGAACAGGAGAGTGCTCGAAATCGAGCGCATTACTATTTATACCAAATTTCTCATAAAACATACCTCATTCAATAGCATTGTGTTATAGATTGCTATAGATATGGAATAAAAGCTGCGTACAGTCTCTATAGGTAATTGTTTGTGAAATATACTTAACAACGCAGCTTTTTTTATCCATCAGAATTTGAGAGATCAGCATCGTTAAATGAATGATCGTAAGCTTCATGGTAGCGATCACATGCGGAGTATTGTCAATGACCGAGAAAAAGCCGACATACGAAGAGTTGGAGAAGAGGGTCAGGGAGTTTGAACAGGCAGATGCCGAAAGCGGGCATACGCTGTTTGAGAGTGAGGAATTTTATCGAATAATGGTCGAGCGTACAGGTCAGATGGTTTACGATTACGATGTTCTTTCAGGTAATATTAAGTGGGCAGGAGCTATTTCAGAAATTTTGAGATACTCGCTTGAAGAATTTCAGGATATAAATATTGATAAATGGTTGGAGTTGATACACGAAGAAGACCGTGAACTGGCTTTAGCGCTGCTTGAAGAGTCTATGAGTAAATGCTCAAAATACAAGGTAGAGTACAGACTGAGACGAAAAGATGGAAGTTTTGTTTTCGTGGATGACAGCGGACACTTTCTGAGAGATGAAGCTGGTAAAGTATATCGTATGCTTGGAAGCATGAGGGATATTTCCGAACGAAAGCAGGCTGAGCAGGCGCTAAGGGAGAGCGAAGAAATATATCGGATCACCGCCCAGAAGACCGGTCAGATGGTTTATGATTATGATCCTGCAACTGGTAAGGTCAAGTGGGAGGGCGCTGTTGAAGCCATTACGGGGCATACTTATGAGGAAATCCAAAAATGTGATGTTCATGGCTGGGCAGACTCTATTCATGAAGAAGATAGACAGGCAGTAATTGAGGCGCTTGAAATAGCGAGGCAGGAGTGCTCCACCTTCGATGTTGAATACAGATTCAGGCAAAAGGATGGTAGCTATTTATACATAGAGGAGCATGGTGTTTTCCTTTCTGACTCGGAGGGGAAAGAAGTCCGTATGCTGGGATCGCTTAAGGACATCACCGAACGCAAGCGGGCAGAGGAGGAAATCAGTAGCCTCACACAGTTTCAGGGAAGCATCATAGACAGCGCAGATGTCTGGCTGAATGTTCTGGATAGTAATGGAAACGTGCTGATCTGGAATAAGGCGGCAGAGCAGATAAGTGGTTATTCAAAAGAAGAAGTTATCGAAAACAATAAAATATGGGAATGGACATATCCAGAAAAGGAATACAGGGAAAAGGTTTTTGAAAAGGCCAGGAAGATAATCCAGGAACAGGAAGTGATCGAAGATTTCGAGACCAGGATCAGGTGCAAGGACGGCAACGAAAAAATAATCTCATGGAACTCAAAGTCTCTTTCGGATATGGATGGCAAGTCCATCGGGTCAGTGGCACTGGGACGGGATGTAACCATGTTAAAGCAGGCTGAACAGGCGTTGCGGGAGAGCGAAGAGTGTTTTCGGGGCTTGATGGATCAATCGCCTGTAAGCATTCAAATTCTTGATATAAATGGTATGACTGTTAATGCCAATATAGCCTGGGAGAAACTTTGGGGAGTATCATGGGAAAAATTCATTAAGCTCGACTACAATATTTTAGAGGATAAACAAGTCCAAAAGCTGGGACTGATTCCATACCTCAGAAGAGCATACTCAGGTGAGGCTGTTTTTGTTCCGGCCAAGGAGTATGATGTTCAAGAAACATCCGGAGTAGGGAATCGACGATGGGTTCAATCTAACATATTTCCAATAAAGAATGAGTCAGGAAAAATAATCAATATAGTTATTGAACAAGAAGACATCACCGAGCGCAAGCAGGCAGAGGAGACTCTGCATAGCGAGAAGCAGTTCATCGACAAGGCTATCGACAGCTTGCCCGGGATTTTCTATCTCTTCCCTCAGGATGGTAAATTTCTGCGATGGAATCGCAACTTCGAGATAGTATCAGGATACACGGGCGAGGAAATTGGCCGGATGTACCCACGAGATTTTTTCCCTGTTGAGGAGTACCCTCTTGTTGAGGAACGAATCGGTGAGGTATTCGCAAAGGGAGAATCTTTCGTCGAAGCCAACTGGCTCTCAAAAGACGGGACGAAAACTCTCCACTATCTGACCGGTGTGCGTGTGGATATCGATGGCATTAGCTGCCAGGTCGGAATGGGTATCGACATATCCGATCGTAAACAACTGGAGGAAGAGCGCAGCAAAAGCACCAAGCTTGAATCCATCGGTCTTCTCGCCGGCGGAATCGCACATGATTTCAACAATATCCTCACAACGATCCTGTCGAATGTATCCCTGGCCAAAATGATGCTTGATGGTGAGGGTAATGATGAGATCAAGGATCGGTTGACCCAGTCCGAGCTGGCCGGTAGAAGGGCAGCGGAACTTACTCAGCAGCTACTGACTTTTTCCAGGGGCGGAGCGCCTGTTAAGAAGACCGCAATGTTGGGAAATATTGTCAGGGAATCCACCGGATTTTCGCTGAGTGGCTCCAATGTTAAATGCAGGCATTACATCGACAAAGACATCTGGCCATGCAGTGTCGATAGTGGCCAGATAAGCCAGGTTATCAACAACCTTGTGATAAATGCCGACCAGGCCATGCCCGAGGGCGGAGTGATAGAAATCAGGGTTAAGAACGTTGTTGTCAGCTCCAAAGATGCCCTGCCTCTGGAGGAAGGGAAGTATGTAAGGGTAACGGTCAAGGACCAGGGTATAGGAATATCAAAGCAGCATATATCGAAGATATTCGATCCGTATTATACGACCAAGCAGAAGGGGAGCGGTCTTGGTCTTGCCACGTGCTATTCGATAGTTGTGCGTCACGATGGTCATATAGCGGTGGAGAGCGAGCCGGGTGTCGGGACAAGTTTCCACGTCTATCTTCCTGCCACATCCGGGCGGGTTCGGCAAAAGGGGAATGAGAAAGGGAAGGCAACTTTGCCAGCGGGCAGGGTTCTGGTGATGGATGATGAGCCGTCAGTGCTTGAAGTGCTTGTCGGAGTGTTGGAAAGCTTTGGGCAGGAGGCGCAAGGAGCTGCGGACGGTGCTGAAGCTGTCAAGCTGTACAAAAGGGCAATGAAGTCCGGCAAGCCTTTTGACGCAGTGATTCTGGACCTGACAGTACCCGGCGGTATGGGAGGCCGGGAAACTGTTGAGAAACTGCAGAGGATAGACCCAGAGGTAAAAACAATAGTCTCCAGCGGCTATTCCAATGATCCCGTCATGGCCAACTTCAAGGAATACGGATTCAGCGGTGTAGTATCGAAGCCGTATCAGATTGAAGAAATGAAGAACGTGCTGCACGAAGTGATGAAAAAGAACGGTTGATCAGGAGAAACAGTGCTTAACCTGGTGTCCCCAAAAGCGGGGCCACCTACCGGCAAGATAGGTATGAGTGCATCGAAGCCCTGAGGGGCCCAGGAGCGACGAACTCCTTTGTCTGTAGCACCCAGGGGTGGCCTGCCTCATTATCGTTGCTCACAGAGGCTCTATGGAGGCGACGAGCCGCAACATGTGGTGTGTGCGGCCAGGATATCACACCACATGTTGTAAGTGAGGCCCTGCAGCAAGCCATCCATGCTCAGTTGACAGCCTCGCTTTCTGATTGTCCTGCCAACTATCTTTTCCTTGCGACAAAGGCTATATCGTTGCCAATGTGCCTGGCATGACCTCGCTCGGTTCTCAACTCAGGAACCATATCCTGCAGGACACCACCCTGACAGCTGACAGTGTGCTTGCCGAGGAACCTGCCGCTCCAGGTGTGGTAGATATCCACCTCGTATTCCCCGTCCGCCAGGCCACTGACTGCGAATGTAGCGTTGGCCACACTCTCCCTGGCATTGACCACCCAGCCGAAAACCACCTGATCACTCTTCATCGCCCAGGCATCGCAGTCCGTGTCCGCCGAGACCTCGGCAGGGCTGAAAGCCTGGGAGGCGAAATCGATACTGTCGGTAAACTTCCGGAAGTGCAGCATCTGCCTGGTGACGACGTTATCGTTGATGAAGTCACCATAACTCCACCAGAAGGGTGTAGCACACAACCCCGCAGCCAGGCTGGCCCAGAGGGCGTTGTGGTAGATCGCCAGGTACCCCGGCATACCCGGTTCGTAGTAGGTGTGGTCATAGCCGCACTCGCCGATCATCAGCGGCTTGTCAAAGCTGTCCCACATCTTCCTGACTTCATCTGCGTAGTTGCGGTAGCTGTAGCGCAGAGGACTCTCCTCATCAACGGAGATCCGTCCCTCCTTGGGCATCGGCCATGCCTGGGCCTCGTAGAC
>JABHWQ010000396.1 GCA_018657655.1 Chloroflexota bacterium
ACTGTGCGTTATATATACTTGAGATTCAGATATTGCAGTAGATACTATAAACGGTCATTCGGTAATAAGGAACCACTCCTCGTCGACTCTAACGAGGGTTTGGTTATCTGAATCGGCCATATACACTGTTTCATAATCATATGAGAAACGGTCCGTTTCACTGTATCCCCATGGTTCGTAGCCAGCTCCGCCGTAGTCGGTGGAGAATTCCTGAAGGGTCTCATAGAGCGCCTGGGTGGAGAAGTTTTCGACACCTACGTTCTCCACGGTATCCTTAATCATATCTATCAACGGATACAACTGATGGAATGAGCCTATATAAGCCCCTCCATCCCCCATATATTCGTTCAGCCTTCCTTCACCATAGTGTTCCGTGAGGAGTTGTTCCGCCAGATTCGTCAACGTGGCATCTTCGCCCCACCATCGGTGGGGGACGATGAAGTAGGATCCATCGATCATATCCCATGTCCCCGATGCAGTAAATTTCCCCATACCTGGATGATGCGCATCCGTCATCAGGAACTTGGCCTTTCCATTCCCCTGTCGATATTGCTCAACGAATTGGCTTATCGCCGCACCGGGCGGGAGAAGGTAATCGAAGTCCTTAGTTGCGTCCACTTCAGCTGAAAACGTGAACGATATGTCAGTGAAATAGCCGCCTCCCCATTCAAACTGTTCCGGATGTGCATCCACATATTCCTTGGCTGCGATCTCCTGTTCGGTGAAGTAGCTGGTACCCCAGGCAACAATTCCTATCTCGGCTGGGCCATTAGTCTCGTAGTCCCAGTCATTCTCCGCCACCCACTTGAGTATTGCCTTGGTTTTGTCACCGGTAGAAGAATTCAGGCTGAAACCATACCCTGGGGGGGAAAAGGACTCCTGATCCGCGGACATGGCTAGGAAGACCATCTCATCGTCGTTCACTCGCGTCTGCAGAGTAATTGGCGTGTTCGGCAAACCAGCAACGATAAGATCTACCCCTTTCTCTTTCAGAAACTCGTATCCGGGGATATCGTTAGCCGGATTGTACTGCGTATCATAGTGTTCCACTTTGAGCTCTACACCAGGAATAAGATTCTCATCATTGGCGTACCGGACAATATCATCTAAAGCCGTATTGACTACGGTCATGGCGAATGATGCGGGACCGGTCATATCCGTCAAGTTGCCAAAGGTAACGGTGATATCCTCAACAACCGGTTCTGTTACAGGTGCAGTAGCCTCTGTTACAGGTGCAGTAGATCCTGTTGCGGGTGCAGTAGGCTCTTCGGTTTCGTCATCATCACAAGCGACAAGCAACGGCAAACCCAGCAGCATTAAGGCAATCAAGATTAGACCTAGTTTTGCATAAAACTTCATGTCTCTACTCCTTTCTCTTTAGTTTGTTTGACTAATCTGAAGTACTTTGAACTCAAATCGGTTTTCACATAGCTTTCCCCCTTTATTATTCAATGGCAAATCTTTTTGGGCATATACCAACTGTCATTCCCGTATCACGCCAATGGGTTGCAGAGATTATGGCATTCTCCCCTCATAGAGTTCTTTGACCTGATTTAATACGATACCAACAAATCAGTCCCGATTAATTGCGTCAAATTATGTTTTATCGAGGGCACGAAACTCAGCGGTAGCCCTATTCTATCGACAGACATCAAGGGTATTATCAACGCTTTCCCCTGGTCTATTTGAGATGTACGGTAGGTACTCCTTTGAGACGCTTTACCCTGGTCATAGCAGTTCATTCCTTTGGAGTTGCCAAGATTTTCAGGCCGTTTCAGCGGGTGGCCAGCCTGGTACCAGACCTTTCTTACGGGCAAGGTTCTGTGCATGCACGGTCTTACCCAAAAACTCGTTTGCATCAGGTTTTGTTGCCAGCCATCGAATGACGGCTGCTGGAACTTCCGGAGGCGCACTTCCATAGGCAGTAGCCATTTCACTGTTCTCTCCCAGAGTTGCCATGAGCGCCTCAGTGGTCACCATACCTGGTTGCAGGCCAAATGCTCGGATACCTTTTTCACCAAGTTCTACATTCAGGATACCGGCCAGACGATGGAATCCAGCCTCGGCCATAGCCACCGAAATAGCCCGTCCAATCCAATCCAAGTCTAGCATTTTACATGGATCAGTCTGTTGGGGGCAGGTCAAAATAGTTTTCATGGTAATGACCGGCATTTGCATATAGTAAAATGTTTTACCAGCACCATATGCCCAGTAATTTGTACTACTCAATACGAGAATGACCGTCCAACCTCTGTAACAGTCGTGGAACGAACCACTTAGTTAGAGTTACAAGTGTTAAAACAGGCGGCTTCGAAGGTGCCCCCGGCAAAGAGCTGATATCACAGACAAAACAGTTTTTGATGTCCGTCTCCAGATTGTTATCAACGACCACACCAATCGGACAGGAGCCACCAGGATGCCCGAAAGCCAATCCCCCCTTAACGTGGCTATATCCTCCGTGTTTGATAGTTCTAGGGTCGCAGCCCGTAGCCTTCAGTATCTTTTCGTTAACGTATCGACAGTAGTTCATCTTGTCTTCATCTGCTGGTGTGATCGTCTTGGAGACGCGACCCGTGTAGGTGATTCTTCCTACGCCGTCATCGTGTATCTTGTTCATGATGCTTACCATGCGAGGGAATTTCCGATAAACTTCCCAAGCTCCGCGTATTCCGTGCCCCATTAGCTGATAACTAGACCAGAATAACCTGGGCCAAGTTACCTGAGTGGAAAACATACAGCCATTCTCAACATCCATATACGATATGGATGTACCATGCTCGTAAAAATGGCTCTTTAAGCCACCTTTAGGCAGAAGACCCGTAGACGAGAGACTCGGGTCCCCAAACAGTCTTTGTCCTGCGCCCCTTATCCCTGACCTGGTAAGAATACCGGGAGAGCCGATGCCTCCAGCGCTCACTACCACTGTTGTACCGCGAATTTCATAGAGCTGGCCATCTTTGATGCCCCTGGCATTAACGCCAACAGCCACGCCATTTTCTACAATGATATCTCTGACGTCCGTGTAGATCTGCAATTTGGCGCCATACTCCGTGGCTTCATTGGCAGCATAATAACCCATCCATTTGGCCCCCTTTGCACACCCAAAGGCCGCTGTTTTGCAACCATATATACATTTCTCGAAGTTGATATGTCTATAAGTTGGTTCGAAAGGAAGACCTATTGCGTTGGTCACCTCCAGCATGTGTTTGGTCGTGGGGCCAATGAATTCATCAGGCGTTTTAGAAACCCAGGTCTCCTTTTTGGCATCCTCCAGATAAGGTCTGAGATCTATTCCGACTTCGTCAAATATCCCGAGTTCCGGAATGCCTGCAATCCCTGCA
>JABHWQ010000281.1 GCA_018657655.1 Chloroflexota bacterium
CCCACCCTTTCCAATACCGACACCAACATGTCCCTGATTATCGCCAACAACCATCAACGCGCTGAAAGACAGGTTCCGTCCGCCAGTAACTGTCTTAGCTACTCTTCTGATAGTGACCAGAGTCTCAACTAACTCCAATTCTTCCGGATTGATCTTTTGATTCATAAATGCCTCAGAATTTTAGTCCCGCCCCCCTGGCAGCATCAGCCAAGGCCTTGACCCGACCGTGATATTTGTATCCTCCACGATCAAAGACAACCTGTTCTATACCCTTCTGTTTGGCTTGCGCGCCAATCAGCTTTCCAACTAGCTTCGCGTTTTCAGTCTTCGAACCCGCTTGCCCCTTAACTTCCGGATTGAGCGACGAAACCGCTATAACGATATGCCCCGTCCCGTCATCCGCCAGTTGAGCATACATATTCTTCAAACTTCGAAAAACACAGAGTCGCGGCCTTTCGGAAGTTCCAACGACTTTCTTCCGAATTCTGCTGTGTCGATTCTTTCGTCCTATTTGGTTACTCTTTTTTGTCATAGCAATACACTACACGCCTATTTATTTCCTGGCTCCTACCTTGCCTGACTTACCTGCTTTGAGACGTACGTACTCACCAGAATATCTAACGCCCTTGCCTTTATAATGATCAGGTGGCCTCACCGACCTTATTTTAGCGGCTACTTCCCCTACCTGCTCTCTGTTGATTCCAGAGACAATGATTTTGTTGGTCCCTTCAACCTGAAACGCTATTCCTTCCGGAGCAGTAACTTCTACAGGGTGCGAGTATCCAAGCTGCAGTGTCAGCTTATCGCCCGAAAGTTGAGCTCGGTAGCCAACTCCAACAATATCCAGAACCTTTTGAAATCCCTCATTAACTCCCTGTACCATGTTCGCAGCGAGCGTCCTTGTGAGACCATGCAGGGAACGATGCAGTTTGTTATCGGTAGGTCTTGCGACCGTAAGAACACCGTCCTCCAGATTAAAGATCATATCGGGATGGAAAGAACGGCTAAGCGTCCCCTTTGGGCCTTTGACAATTACCTCATCCCCTTTGAATGTGATATCAACCCCTTGCGGCACTGTTATCGGTCTTCTTCCTACTCTCGACATCGTTTATTCCCAATACAAAATTATAGTTTCTCGTTCGTTTTCACTTTCCTACGCTTTACCATACGTAGCAGAGAACTTCACCACCAACCCCCATCTTCCACGCTTGTTTTCCTGTCAGAATTCCTTTCGGAGTGGACATTATGGCTATACCGAGTCCGCCATAGACCCTAGGAATTTCTCCCTTTCCGGAATACACTCGCAAACCGGGTTTACTCACCCGCTTAAGACCCTTTAAGATCGGTTCCTTGTTCCCTGTATATTTCAGGTCAACTCTTATCATTCTTTGTACTGCAGTGTCGCCCTTCAATATTTCGTAGTCCCTTATAAACCCTTCATCTTTTAGAACTTTAGCAATCGCTATCTTAACTCTGGACGAAGGCACCAGCGCATGATCACCACCGACCATGTTAATATTCCTTATCCGGGTTAACATATCAGCTATAACATCAGTTGTACTCATGGTTGCACTCCAAGTCTACCAACTAGACTTCCTAACTCCTATAATCTGCCCCTCATTCGCCAGCTTTCGAAAGCAAATACGACAGAGTTCAAAATGGCGCATATAACCCCGAGGTCGTCCACAAAGCCGGCACCTGTTCCTGTGCTGCACTTTATATTTCGGTGTCCTGCGTGATTTTGCTATCTGAGAAGTTTTTGCCACTGTATCTCCTTATCTATCCTCTGACAAAGGGCATCCCCATAAGCTCCAGCAATCGTCTGCCTTCCTCATCGCTAGGCGCCGAAGTCACAATATTAACTTGCATTCCCCGAACCTTGTCGATCTTGTCATAGTCAATTTCGGGAAATAGAATCTGTTCCTTGATTCCCAGAGCATAATTCCCGCGACCATCGAACGAATCTCGGGGCACTCCCTGGAAATCCCTGGTACGGGGAAGTGCTGCGTTGATTAAACGCTCGAGGAAATCATACATTCTCTTTCCTCTCAGGGTAACCATTACACCAATGGTCATACCCTCACGAAGTTTGAAACTGGCCACCGCCTTCCTCGCCTTTGTGGTAACCGGCTTCTGACCCGATATCAAAGTCAAATCAGCGACCGCTGCTTCCACTGCTCGAGGATTTTGAATCGCCTCACCCAAGCTGATGTTCAGCACGACCTTTTGTAAGCGAGCGACCCTCATCTGGCTCTTAAACCCGTTTTCATTCATGATCTGAGGGACTATTTCCTCGTTGTATTTTTGCTTGAGTTGCGGGATTCGAGCCATCAGTCAATCACCTCATGGCACTTCTTGCATACCCTCACTTTGCTTCCACCTTCCAAAAATCGATATCCCACACGAGCAGGTTGATTACACTTCTTGCAAATGAGCTTCACATCAGAGACGTGAATAGGTGCTTCCTTTTCCACGATACCCGCCTGTCTCACCGCAGCAGAGGGTTTCATATGCCGTTTTATCATATTGACACCCTCGACAATGAGCCGATCTCTCTCATGTAGAGCGATCAGGACCTTCCCCTTCTTGCCCCGGTCCCTTCCCAGCATCACTAGCACTTCGTCGTTCTTACGGATCTTACTCATCACAGTACCTCAGGCGCCAAAGAGACGATCTTCATGAAGTTCTTCTCTCTCAATTCTCTACCTACTGGTCCAAATATGCGGCTTCCCCTGGGATTGCCTCTATCATCCAGAATAACCGCAGCATTCTCGTCGAACTTAATGTATGAGCCATCCCGGCGACCATATGTTTTAGCTACACGCGCTATAACCGCTCTTACTACATCACCTTTTTTTACCTGAGCCCCAGGAATTGCCTCTTTGACAGAAGCTACAATGACATCGCCCACTCCAGCATACCTCTTTCGGGTACCGCCAGGGATGCCAAAGCACATGATCTCTTTGGCTCCGGAATTATCTGCTACTCTAAGTCTCGTATATATCTGTATCATCGTTTCTCAATCCATTTCTGGATATTGCCGCTGGCTTATACTTTGGTGACAACCTCTGCTACTCTCCATCGTTTCTCTTTGGATAAAGGCCTGGTTTCTATAAGTTTTACCCTATCTCCCACTTTGCAAGTGTTATCCGCATCATGAGCCTTGAACTTCTTTGTATACTCGATGTACTTCTTGTAGCGGAGATGTTGGCGACGTGTCCTGACTATCACCACCACGGTTTTCTCCATTTTATTGCTAACCACATCGCCTACGAGGGTCCTTCTGTTTCCCATAACCTCTAGCTCCCCGAGAGTTCTATTTCCCTCATCACAGTCTTTAACCGAGCGATTTTCTTCTTAACCAAATTTATCTCACGATAATTGGTCAATTGCTTTGTAGATAAGCGGAACCGCAAATTGAAAAGCTCTTGTTGAGCACTTTCAACTTCACCTGCCAGTTCCTCATAGCTTAATTTTTTTAATTCGCCTATTCGCAATTTTCTAATACCCCATTTAGGATATGTTACTTACTGAGTGCATCCTTGGTAGCAACCTGTGCTGAGATAGGAAGTTTTTGCGCGGCTAAACGCAACGCCTCTCTCGCCAAACCTTCCCGTATACCACCGATCTCATACAAAATCCTACCCGGCTTCACCGGAACAACCCAATGATCGACAGCCCCTTTCCCCTTGCCCATTCTTGTCTCCGGAGGGCGAGAGCAAACAGGCTTATCAGGAAATACTCTGATCCAGACTTTTCCACCTCTCTTGAGGTGCCTAACAATAGCACGGCGGCCAGACTCAATCTGCCGAGCCGTAATCCATGCTGGCTCCAGAGCCTGTAATCCAAAATCTCCAAAATGCACTGTATTGCCAGAATGCGCTTTGCCCTTCATTCGGCCACGCTGGTGCTTGCGGTACTTAACTTTCCTTGGTTGTAACATTTGTAATTACTCCGCGGATCTTTCGACAGGCCCTGCCGCAGCAGCAGCTTCAGGAGTATGATGGTGCTCGGGAACCA
>JABHWQ010000399.1 GCA_018657655.1 Chloroflexota bacterium
AGGACCGGTTCACAGTTGAAAGCCAAGGCAATATCTCATTTGTGTATGCTCCAGAAACTTCCGATGAGAGTGAAAAAATATTTCAAGCATCCAAAAATCGCTTATGCCGCTAGCATCCTTATTTAATTGCCGGGTTAATATTAACAACCAGCTGCGGCGGCGTTCCCGGTTCCACAGGATCCGGCACATTTGGATCAGTCTGCAAATCAATATCAACTGTATTCGGTGTGCTCTTTGGCCTTCCCAGCTCTGTTACCACATTCATATTTTCTGGGGAGAAGGGAAGGTCTTCAACATCACTATCTGTCGGTGTTGTGCGGCGCTCCTCCCAGCCAAAATAGCTTTGCTCATCAGTGATGGGCATTTCCAAGCTATCGGAGAAAGACAGTCTATCATTTGTGGGACAATTCCCTGTTGCATCAACCCGCCACTCTCCCTCTCTAGGGAATCTAATGGAGGCAGAGAACTCCACCGGTTCACCTGGCTTCAAATCGCCTTTCCATCCCAGGTCTCCGTTTATCAGAAGGTCTTCCCCGGGTATCCATGCCATATCCGTTCGACTCCAAAAGCGAATATCACAGGAAAAGTCAGGGGCGTCATAAAGGGAAATAATACGACAACTCAAGATGGCTTCCTCTCCCACACTGGGAGCTTGGGAGATATCCAACTCCAGGACCACAGGATAAAATTCGTTGAGAGCAATTTCATAACCTGGCTCTAAGTGTCCATATCTGAAATTGTTAAGATAGGAAAACGGCCCGGGGCCTTTGATCATTTTTGCCGCTGTGTCCTCGGTGACCACAATCCGGGTATATGACGATTCGGCTCTTTTCCATCCTTCACCAGTAAAACATCCTTTTATTTTCCATATCCCAGCTCTGGGCATCTGAATCTCACTATTAAGTTTAATTCGGTTTTTATGGGCATCTCCTTCCCAGCTTACATCGCCGCTGAGAAGGACCTCTTCCAGAGGCACCTTGATAGCATGTTTGGCCTCAGAATAACTCCCCCAGGGGTTGGTATAATAAAACTCTACCCAAGCTCGGGAATCGGCCAGACTTGTTTCACCAAAAAACCGTATGCCCTCACTAGTAATACGTACATCGACATTCAATTCAGCCGTCTCTCCCAATACTGGCAAGGGCGAAACCTCAACATCAATACTTATTATTTCTTCTTCCCCTGCAGTGATAGAACTGTCATCGGTAGTATCGGGAATTAAGGTGTCGGGTTGAGATGGTGTATCTGCTGATGGGTCTTCAGGAAGAGTTGGTGATACTTCAGGGGAGTTGTCGTTTTCCAAAGAATCACAGCTGGGGACTGCCAGGATAACCGTCACCAGCAAAACAACTATCAGTAGCAACGAACCTATTTTGCAGATCATTTACTATCTCCTGAACTCCAAATCTGTGCCTAAACGTGACTACACTGGGATTTTACCGAATTCGTTTTGTCCATCCAGTGTCTATCTGCTAAGTCTGTTGATATATGCTGTGTTTATATTCTGCTTATGCGACTTATTGACACCGACACTACCATAACTTGTAGCCCTTGTCATGTCGCGTTTTTGCCCATATTTGTAGACGTAATCGTGTCACGATTTCGCGACAAGGTGTCGCGGTGAACAATATATTCAACACGTTGTGCAATACAATTCCAGAACAGATCCTGTCGCAAAAAAGGGGATTTGTCGGGGATATATAGGGGGTTAAAAATGTGGACGTTAAGAGATGTCTAAACGAAGTCCTTGTGGCGGGGGTGATTTTGCCGCCTCACCAGCTACGGCAAATGGCGTTCCCCTTTTGGAGTGCCGTCAACCTTTTGTATCCCACACCGTTCCATTTCATCTGGTAAAATGGAAACCATGAATCGTGTTACTTCCGAGCAAGCCAACAAACGTGATTGGACCAATCCATTTTTGGATTTTATGACAGCCACACAGTTTCTTCTAACGATGTATGAAGAGAGGCAGGGTGTAACAGTATCTTTCCTTAAGAGGAAACTTCAGCTTGCGGCTGAAATACTTGGCGACACGGAACGCCTTCTACAACTCTCCTCCAGACTTCGCGCCTTTGCAAAGTTAGGTCCAATTGGAACGACTCGCAAAGCGACCAATCAGGCAATGCCAAGCCTGTAAAGGTGTCCTTTAACTATTCCTTTAAACTGTCCCATTTTCGCTGGAGGTGAACAGATCCGAGGGCAGGCGGCGTTAGGCCATGATAACAAGACTCAGGATTTCCGCGGATGTTCTGCCACTTTAACCGAAATTCATAGGGCATAATACCGATCCTACGATTCCAACGTGGATTTCAAATAGGCTCTGATTATCTCGTCCAGATCACCATCGAGCACTGAATCGGGATCGCTGGTTTCATATATACTGCGATGATCTTTCACCATCTTGTAGGGATGTAGTACGTAGCTTCGTATTTGATTGCCCCAACCGGCGGACACATGTTCTCCCTTGAGTATCGCTTGTTCTTCAGCCTTTTTTGCCAATTCAAGTTCAAGCAATCGTGATGCCAGGACCCGCATTGCCGTTTCTTTGTTCCGTGTCTGAGATCGCTCATTCTGGCATGTAACCACAGTTCCCGTGGGGATGTGAGTTATTCTAATGGCGGAACTGGTTTTTTGCATGTGCTGCCCACCAGGGCCACTTGACCCATAGGCATCGATTTTTAGATCTTCCGGATTTATAGATACGTCTGTACCGCTTTCAACTTCAGGCATAACTTCAACGAGAGCGAATGAGGTGTGGCGAGAGTGATCAGCATCAAAGGGGGAAAGCCGAACCAATCGATGGACTCCCCGCTCAGATTTAAGGTAACCATAAGCGTAGTCGCCGTCTATTTCTATGAGGGCGCTTTTTATCCCAGCTTCGTCTCCAACCGAAGTCTCAATGACCTCCGCATTATACTGTCGTTTTTCACACCATCTCAGATACATACGGAGCAACATTTCGGCCCAGTCCTGTGATTCGGTGCCCCCTGCCCCCGCATGAATCGCCATAATAGCGTTATTGGCATCATATTCACCGCCGAGGGTCTCCTGGAATTCCATCTCCTCAATATCGCGTTCGATATCGCCTATTTCAGCAGCGCTCTCTGTTTCCAGAGAACTGTCACTCTCTTCGATGGCCAAATCGGTAATGTCGATGAGATTGGAACACTTGCTATCCAGATCATGCCAGCTTTCAACGGTTGTTTTGAGCTGGGCCATCCGACGCATTAGCTTCTGGGCTTTTCTCTGATCCTGCCAGAAATCCGGCTGGCTGGATGTGGTCTCGATTTGAGCGAGTTCTTTTTGTTTTTCGGCAACGTCAAAGATGCTCCTTCATCCGATTGATGCGAGATTTCAGTTCTTCGAGTCTTTTTTTCAGTTCTTCCATTTAACTCTCCGTTTTGAGTTGCCCTCCGGCAGCCTGATGAGACAGCCGGGTTGGTTCAGGGAGCCGATAGCCGCGACCGCAATTCAACACCAATTGAACAGCAGCTTCCAGACTGATCCTGTGACCTGCAGAGATATAGAGTGGTTTAACATTGCTCCGGGTTCGTAAAACCGTCCCGATTGTTTCCTCTCCATCAATAAGTTTAGCAGAATCCCCACGGTCTGTCCCTACGCTTCCATGTTCGCCGCACAAACGTGATTTGGCACAACCGATAGTTGGCTTGTCCCACAACAGCCCCAGGTGAGAAGCAAGTCCGAGCCTTCGGGGATGGGCCATTCCCTGCCCGTCTACCAGAATGAGGTCAGGGATATTTGTCAGTTTTGCGCAGACATCGAGGATAACTGGGGCTTCCCGGAAAGAGAGCAGTCCCGGAATATAGGGAAAGTCTATTTCTCGTTCAACGGTTCGGGTTTCTAGGAGTTCGAGTTCGGGATAGCTCATTACTACCACGGCACCACGGGCGATATTCGCTGATTTTGGTACCGAAATATCTACCCCTGCTACCAGCCGCACATCCCCTAAATCCCCTTTGGTCAATAGTCGTCCGGCCAATCCCTGTTGAATAGAAGTAGCTTGGCTTGGAGTTACCAACCAATCATGTAGATTTGAAGCTTTCACTGTTTAGGTTGGAGGAAGTGAGAATCAGTTTCCGAAGAAGTCCTTTACCGAATCGAAGTCGCCAGGAAGCAATCTGAGGATAACCGGGAATGTGTCTATTTGAAAAGTAGCCAGGGCTGATCCATTGATTGTGTTGTATGTTGACTCTCGGACTCCATCCAGATTGTTGGCTACCCACTCACTTACCTGTGATTCTGGGATTTTTTCTGGCAACTCTGTGGGTAATGCTGCATCTCGAGCTAGAACAGCTATGGGTAATATCTTAAAAAAGCCACCGAAATATGAGAGAATGGTGGTATGGCATACAAAAGAAGTTGTCCAAGATGCGGAAATATAAAGAGTTGGGCAGTAAGGAGAGATAAGAGGAAATGCTCTGCATGCCGATATGAATG
>JABHWQ010000231.1 GCA_018657655.1 Chloroflexota bacterium
CACGCTTCACTCTATATTCTCGCGACGGTAAAAACGACCTTCACGTTGGAGAGGGCAACGTCTATTTTGGGAATGGCGGCCGGGTGTTCCGTATCCTCGATTTAGGAACAGGCGGCTACAGGTATACGATGCTAAGAGATGTAGCCAACACCGCTATTCTGGGAGACCACTTGGATTACATCCGTTTCTATATCGTCGCGTGTCAGGCTCATGACCTGGACGCGGAGCACTACCATCTGAATGATTTCTACCGATCCTTCTATCACACCACCAAACATGTGATGGGAGGTTGCACCGATTTAGCTGGCGCTACACAAATGTGGGAACTGGCAAGTCTTATCGCTGATGGAGAGGATAAGCTCAAAGAGAAGCCTTTCGTTTCAGTTATTACCAATATCATAAGCCCCCTCACCATCGATACCAACACGTTGGAGATTTTGGAATTCTGCACCTCGCGAGGTATACCGGTCACATGTGCGCATGCGCCAATAGCCGGGGCTACCGCACCTGCCACATTGGCCGGGACTCTCTCGCAGTTACACGCGGAATCACTGGCAGGCGTAGCCATCGCACAGGCGCTCACCCCTGAAGCAAAAATTCTCTATGGAGCAGTCCCAACAGCGATGGACCTTCGCACCATGGAATACACGATGGGTACAGTTGAAATGGGGATGATGAACGCAGCAGCTGTCCAATTGGCAAAACACTACGATTTACCAATATATGCTTCCGGGGGGCTCACAGAATCTAAACGTCCCGATATTCAAGCCGGTTTCGAAAAGCTTTTCTCCAACTTGACGGTTGCGTTAGCCGGAGGGGATTACATCCATCTCGCCGCCGGACTATTGGATTCGGGCAATTCCATTTCGTATGAGCAGTATGTTATTGACAACGAAATCATAGGGATGATTCACCGGATTCTATCAGGAATCGAGGTGAACGAGGATACGCTTGGCTTTGATGTGATCGAGGAAGTCGGCCCCGGTGGAAACTACGTCACAGAGGAACATACGGTCGATCATATGATGACCGAATTCTTCTACCCCAATTTAAGCGTTCGCTGCAACTTCGATATCTGGGAAGAAAAAGAGCGACCTGACATGTTGAGCCGCGCTCGTAAAATGGTCGAAACAACCCTCAATGATGGCAGAAAAGGTCGCCTGAGTTTGGATTTGATCCAGAAAATAAAGGAAACCTTCCCTGCAATAGTCAAGATCTAAAATGTCAACTTCGGACGAACCCTCAAAGACTATTCGAATCATTGCCTGCGGCGTGTTTAGGCCAGTGATGGAGTATATTGCTCTGCAGGAAAAGTACCCTAATCTCAAAGTGACCTACTTACCTTCAGTACTTCATTTAAGACCCCCCGATCTCAAGAACTTCCTGGTCAGCGAGATCAATTCCGCTCAGAAAAGGGATGAAGCAGTCATCTGCCTTTACGGTTGGTGTTTCCCTGACATTGAGGAAATATGCAAGCAGCATAGTGTAATCAAAGTACCGGGAACCTATTGTTATGAGATGTTTCTCGGTCCCGACCGTTTTAACCAGATCATGAATGAAACAGCCGGAACGTATTTCATGGAGAACGATCTTATCACTAATTTCGAACAACATTGTAAAACACCTCTGGAACTCCATGACGAGACAATGCGTAGATACTGTTTTGAACATTACACAAAACTTGTCTACGTACGCCAGCCAGCAGATACTGATCTCACCACTCAGGTTGACGAAATAGCTGACTTGCTGGAACTGGCTATTGATGTTCAAGATGCCGACTATTCATATCTGGAAAACAAATTAACAGAGCTACTCAATCCTTAATTATTCGCATATTAACAATACCCGACGAGTTCATCCAAAATGAAGAAATCCCAGAAGCACAAAGGCAGAAAGAAGAGAACGGAGTATGTTAGGCTTAATGTTTTGCCGGATGATCTCTGGCTAAAAGTTCGTGCAGGCGATACTGTCTACGACGCACTGCAACCTACGGATATAGATTTCGATTCTGAATGTTCCGGCCTGGGCAAATGTGGAAAGTGCAAAGTCAGGGTTCTCACTTCAATCGAACCCCCTTCTGAGGATGAACTTGAATTCCTGGATCAGGAAGACATAGATCAGGGTATTCGTCTCGCCTGCCGCACGTCTATCCACCATGACATGGTAATCCACGCCGGAGAAATCGACGCCAGTGAGGAATATTATCAGATTCTTAAAAGCGGTCATCGTCCCCTCTTCCAGTTGGACCCCCTCGTCGATAAGCGATTTATCACCCTTTCCGTCGATCCGGAAAATGAAGGAATGTCCGATTTGGACCGAATCAAACTGGCAATGGGGCCCGACTACCTGGATTTGACGGCTTCTCTCAACTGCCTTCGTTCACTTCCGGAAACATTGAAGAAAAATGAATCCCACGGAGCAGCGGTACTTCATGATAAACACTTGCTCGATTGGCAGAGCTGGGGAAAGTTGGCCTACGGGTATGGATTGGTGTTCGATCTTGGCACAACTACTATCGTCGGGAAGCTCATTGACCTTTCGGACGGAACCGAAACCGCGGTCGTTTCCCGGCTCAACGGCCAAATGCGATACGGATCCGATATAATCAGCAGACTTCAATACATTAAAGATCATCCTAATGGGCTCTCCCGGCTGCATAACCTGCTCATGGGCAACCTTAATCGTATTACCAGACGCCTCGTGGAAGTTGGCGGACTGGTACCTGAAGACATTTTTGTTGCAGTTGCAGCCGGGAACACCGCGATGACACACCTGTTATTAAGCTTGCCACCCGATGGAATTGCTGAAGCTCCATTCGCTCCCGTAGTGACCGACGGAATGATCGTGAAGGCAGCCGACATTGGGCTGCAGTTACATCCGGAAGCTTTGCTTTATACAATGCCAATGAAATCCGGCTATATTGGAGGCGATCTAATTAGCGTTATACTCGCTTCCGGCGCGGGAGAACAGGAAGACAAAATTGTACTCGGCCTCGACCTGGGCACCAACGGAGAGATTTTCCTGGGAAATAGAAAAAGGATGATGACATGCTCTGCCGCTGCCGGCCCTGCTCTTGAGGGTTCGAAAATATCTTCCGGGATGATAGCCAAAGACGGCGCGATAGAAGCAGTGGGATTCGAACAGGGCAAGCTCCAATACCGAGACGTCGGCAACATAAAGCCAAGAGGGCTTTGCGGGAGTGGTTTGGTGGATCTGGTGGCAGTATTGCTGCAACTGGGAATTATCGATGAAGAAGGCTCGATAGGTCCTCCCAGAGAGAGCATAGCCAACGGCCTGCACCCAAGAATTATTGAACGGAACGGAGTTAACGATTTCCTTGTCGCTTCCGCAGATGAAAGTTTCGATAACAAACCAATATATCTCAAACAGAAAGACGTTCGAGAATTGCAGCTGGCCAAGGCAGCAGTGGCGGCAGGTATCGCTACTCTCATCGATGAAATGGATATTGAAGTTGAAGATATAGATCACGTGTATCTCGCGGGAGCTCTTGGCAACTACGTCAACCCTCATAGCGCCCTGCGTATCGGGCTGCTACCAAAAGTAGATCCCGACAAGATATCCTCACTGGGTAATGCAGCCAGTACCGGAGCCTCAATGGCACTATTGTCCAAGTTTTACTGGCAAGCAGCTAATGACGTGGTGGAATTTATCGAACATGTGGAACTTTCCTCCAGACTCGATTTCAATCAATACTTCGTTGAGCACATGGATTTCCCGAGAGGCGAGACTCTGGATGTGCATCGAGAAGAAGTTGAAAGCGTGATGAAAACTATACGGGTCGGGTCTGTAATGACTCGCGATTTCCCCACTATGTCTTCATCTATGCCCGCCAGGGAGATCGCCAATATGTCACGCGATACCGGACATCATGGATTCCCAGTGCTCGATGATGAGGGACACCTGGTAGGTGTAGTGACACTGGCGGACCTGGCTGCCTGTCTGAGAGCTGGCAACGCTGACCTGCCGGTAGGTGATATCATCACCCAAACACTACAAATAGCTTATCCGGACCAATCGCTATATGAAGTCCTGAACAATACTGATGAAGACTACGGGCGCATCCCCGTTATATCCCGTGAGGATGAGGGTCATCTCTTGGGAGTATTGCGCCGTCAAGACATCATACGTGCTTACCGCAACAAACTATCCGAGTTTGTACAAGCAGAATCATAACTTTCATTTCCACACACCTTTTTTATAAACACCGGTTGAATAACCTTCTCTGTTATCAGTAAAATAGCTCGGAGGGGCAAATGATCGATTTGAATATTCTGAAAGACCTTTCAGTAAAAACACCTGCAAAAATTGTTCTCCTGGTTTTCGATGGACTCGGAGGTATTCCCCACCCGGATACAGGTAAAACAGAACTCGAGACCGCTAAAACTCCCAACCTTGACCGGCTAGCTAAGGAGGGCATCTGTGGGCTCACCGATCCGGTAAATCCCGGCATTACTCCTGGGAGCGGACCTGGACATCTTTCACTTTTTGGCTACGATCCCATCAAATACCTCGTGGGCCGTGGAGTACTGGAAGCACTGGGGATGGAATTCGACCTCACTGAAGATGATGTAGCTGCTCGTTGCAACTACTGTACCG
>JABHWQ010000207.1 GCA_018657655.1 Chloroflexota bacterium
AGCGTAGCTTCCGGCCGCAACTGCATATTCCAGATCATGATAATAGGAATACAGGTGAAAGTTTACGGCTTCTTGAGCTTCAAAATTGCCAATCCCGATACTATAGTCACCAGAGTAGGTCGCTTCGTAGTACAGACCCTCCCAAGGATCATCGTCTCCGTCCTGGGTTGCAGTAGATGCGGCAACAATTACCCCGTTATTGTCAAACAAAAGCAAGTCGTAATCATTGCTGGAAGTACCCCAGGTGTCATCCCATTTAAGGGCAACCACTATGGGAGATTCGTAGTTAACCGAAATGGTGTTTGTCTCATCTGTGCCGGAAAACTGGTGTAATTTATCACCATCGGTGTCCACAAAGCTACCCTGCCAGTGTCTTTCAGCAGAATTACCAATGGCCTGCGCCCACACAATGCCGGCGGCATGAGCGGCGTCAACCATCTCACAGATAGGCCCGGTACCATCGCCTGGTCCTCCAATTGGCCAACCAACCGAACAAGAGATAACATCAACTCCCTGAGCAATGAGCCAGTCAACTGCATTGCCCATCTCAACTCTGGTGCCAAAATTCACCAGATAGAACTCGGCATCGGGAGCAATATCATAGAGGATTTCAGCGCAGGCAGTGCCATGCACTGTATCGCCCTCAATATCACCGCCTGCATAAAAAGACTGAGTGGTCACCAAACTTGGCAGATCGGTTCCTAACAGATCTGCATAGCCAGTAAAACCTCCATCCAGTATGGCTACCTTTACCCCCTCTCCTGTGTAGCCAGCGGCATTCCATGTTGTTGATCCTATGACATCAGTACCTTCACTTGTAGCTGAAAACATGGGTTGCATGGGCATTCGCACTAACTGGATTCCGGGGGTATCAGCCAGGGCCGTGAGTCGGGAGACGGGTACTACTACTTGTAACGAGTCACGATGACTGGTTTCAACAATCCCCAGGTCACTCGCTGCCTGAACTATAGAGCTAACCTGACCCGGTAGGCATTCAACAATCACCCGTATGTTGTCTTCAACCAATTCAAAACTATTCTCCTGAGCCATTACGGCCATTTGACGCTGGTTTTGAGAAGCTACCATCTGATTTAATTGGGAGTCCAACTTTGGATTTTCCTTTGCTGGCAATTCCGCTAAGGAGATACCGTCAGAATCTCCTTCATCGGCAAAAACTTGTCCGTCGAACCGGAAGATATCGCCGGTTGAAATATTGGGGGAATATGACGATGCTGGGACCAGCATGCTCAAAGCCAGAATAAGTGCCATGATTCCAAACGCTATCTTTCTCAAGTTTCCTCTCCTGCTCAATCTAAATATGTTAAGACTTCATCTCAAAAGAACTCGGATCAATTGAATCACACGACCTAACGGGGTGATTAGTATTTGTATTTGTTCATCTAAACATGGGAAAGTGAATATTCTGGTTAATGAATAGTAAATTAACGGTAAATTTTTTTGGAAATCGCCAAAATTAAACAAAAGCGTGACACGATTTCGTGACATAAAGTAAACAGGACCGTGACATGATTTAGACGTATTTACGATTGAAATACGGTTTTAAAGAGTAGCATGATCTAACAGTTGGAGTTAACCTTAGAAAATTTGATTATGTGGTGCTAGGGTGATTTGGTGGGTGTTGGCTCCGTTTTTACGGGGCAGTTGCGAAGCGGAGGGCGATGATTGTTTTCAATGGAGAATGGCAAGTTGACATAATGTAGGGGTTGGGTCAGGTTCGAGGCTCATACCGATTTCCTAAACGGACATGCCAGCTCTCAGAGACAAGGCTTTACAATAACATGGGGAGTGATTTCCGGAGGTTAGCATGAAGTCATAGCTGATTTATCCTTCCCGCGCCATTGTTAGCGTGGGTGACTTTTACTTGGAGTAAGTTCCCATAAGCTCACCATCGGCCAGAACGTGTGTGTCCATTGCCTCGATCAAATCGTTGTTGCTTGCCCCTGGTTCGAGATCGAGGATTGTGTCCAATGCGTAAATCTTGAAATAGTATCGATGAGTACCGCTGGGTGGGGATGGCCCATCGTAACCCAATTCACCCCAACTGTTTTTGCCGTTGCTGCTGCCATCAGCCAAGTTGGCATCGGAAGTTACGGCTTCCGGTAATGAACGCACATCGGAGGGTAAATTGTAGATTACCCAGTGTACCCATGTCCCCGACGGTGCATCCAGATCATCGCAGATGAGAGCCATGCTTTGCGTTCCTTCCGGTGGCGCGTCCCACGAAAGCGGAGGGGAGATATTATCGCTATTTCGAGAGTATTTAGCTGGTATGGGTTCACCATTGGAAAATGCAGGGCTTGTGAGTTCCATGGTTGCCAATTCCTTTTCCGGTGCAGGCGGGGGAAGGGAGGGTGCATCGTTGTCTCCACCGCAAGAACTGAGGAGCACGGCGGATAGAAAGCCATATACTATCGATTTAGAAAGCACTCGATATATCATCAGATTGCGTCTTCGATGGGAGTAAACCTTACTTTGAAGTCATTCGGAACTCTGGCGATCTTTCCTTTTCGATAGTCGAAAAACACCATGCCGGTCTTTACCCGAGCGATCTCAGCTTCGGTTTTCTTATCCGTTATGCGGTAGACGAAATCGCAACCTTTAGGGGTAAAATCCTGAACTCCTATTTCGATTTTAAGCGTTTGTCCGTAGAAGGCTTGTTCCTTATAAATGATGGCAGCATCGGCCATGAGATAGGCTAGCCCTTCAATATCGCCTTCATTGTATCCCATTGCTGCTAGAAACTGTACGCGTGCTTCATGCGTGAGTGGAAGGATCGAATCATGGCCCAGGTGAGCTCCATAATTGATATCCCCAATTCTTATGGGTATCTCCGTTGAGAAAGGGAATGTTTCGGGTAAATTCAGTTTAACTCGCGCCATTGTGTTTTTCCTTTTCGAACTGCTTTACTAGTCCTGTGGATTTGCAGGCAGGTTGCGGACGTCGTCATGGGAAAATTTCCCTGCCGATATAACCATCTTCAGGGCATCATCTACCGACATGCTAGTGCGAATAACCTGATCCTCGGGCAATATCTGTAGAAAACCGGATGTGGGATTGGGGGCAGTGGGAACGTAGATATTGAGTATTTTCCTGCCGGATTCATCGATCGTTTCGTTGGTGACCAGGGCCGGAGTGTAAGTTCCTTTTCTGGGGAATTCGATGAATACCACTGCCAGGAAGCTACTGTTTTCTTTTGTCGAAAAGCTTTCCAGTATTTGCTTGATACCGTTGTACAACTGGCTGACAACCGGGACTCTGGATATCAGGTGTTCCGTAAAGTTGATTATATTGCGCCCGGCAACTCTGTTGCCGATAATTCCGCAGATAAAGATAATCAGTATAGTAACAGCGAAGCCAATTCCCGGGTAGTATTTACCGAGTATGTATTCAACCAACGGCTCTAATATGCTATCGATTGTATCGAAGACCCACCAGAGGAGAGAAATTGTGAGGAATGCAGGTATAAAAACCAGCAACCCGGTTAAGAAATAGTGTCTGGCTGTCGTTAACTCTTCGCGGAGACGTTTCTTGTACATAGTAAATTCAAGCGAAAGGGAGATTATATAATCGAAACTTTAGGCATCTGAGATGCTTTTGTCAATACTGGACCGGTGATGATTTTACATAATCGCTGCCAGAGTGGACCACCCGAAATCCTTTGCGCCGCCGCCCTTTCCGGTAAGCGGATTGTAGTATTCCCAGAATCCGGATTGCTGGGTGAGGTCTCTGCTGGCTTGAGCTATCGTCTCTGCCAAGTCATCATATCCGTGCCGCTTCAATCCATTGACAATGAACCAGTTAGTATTGATCCAAGTTGGCCCGCGCCAGAGATATCGTTTGTCTTCCGGCTGGAAATATCGGCTGTTCTGCGGAACGGAAGGAACCGGGAAATCCAGCCAGAACTCTTCAGGATTGGTCAGATGAGCTATCAATTCTTTGTATCTATCGTCAGGTACATTGCCCAGTGCCAGGGGCATGAGGCATGAAATACTGGGCTCCATGAGAAGGTTGCCGGTACGCACATCAACATCAAAATAGAGACCTGAATCAGTATCGTAGCACTCATTCAAAATTGCGTTCTCAACACTCTCGCAAATGGTTCGGCAGCTTTTCGCTTTGTATGTATCACCGACGGCATCAAACATAGCCCCCAGTGCTTCCAGTCCCAAGGCATAAACGGTATTGAAAAGCACTTCTCTGACATTGAAGTATCCTCGTTCTGCAATTTTCTGGCCGTTGAATTTTAGCCGTGCCATGCGCATCTCTGAAGTATAAAGCACGAGATATCGACCCAGGGGCAGTTTGGCAACTGGCCCGAGAAGAGGGTCGAAAGCCGGTTTGTGGTCCAGCCCCGATTCCCACGGTGAGAGTATGGAAACGAGGCTTGAATCTCCCAGACGTCTCATATTGGTGAGCCACACAAAGTGACGTTCCAGAAGCGGTATGGTTTTCCGAAGAAAACGGGTGTCTTCCGTTTGTTCCCAGATTTCTTTGGCGGCCAGCGCCACTACCGGCGGTTGCACCAGAGGGGATCGGCCTGAGTGTGGCCAATAGAATCTGAGTATACGGTTGCTGATTGAAGCGAAACTGCGGTCGTGAAAGATAATATGTGGCAGAGTGCCATCGGGCAGCATCTTTGAGAGTAGAGTGGCGATTTCCTCTTTGGCCAGGTCAGTTCTCCCTAAACGGGCATTGACGATGGCGTGAAAGGATGAATCCCAGGACCATTGATGGGGGTACTTCTTCCTGGAGGGTGCTGTATAATAATAGTCCTTGCCCTTCTTTGCATTGTTATCTAAGAGGTTTTTGGCGTTCTCTTGCAAGGATTGCATAGGAATCTTTTCTCCGTAGCATGACAACTGTAGAGTGAGCTAAGGACGCTCAGTTGTTTAGTTTTTTATCCGCCGCCAACAAGGCAATTGCTTATCCTGATGTGTGGGCTGCCATTGGAAACCGGTAGCGGACTTTGACCGCCTTTACCACATCCCCCTCCCTCATTCATATCCAGATCGTTGCCGACAGCATCGATATTTTCCAGTGTACTGAATACATTTCCGGTTAGAACCACCGGTCTCATGAGTTCGGCTATTTTGCCATTACGGATCATATACGCTTCACCGGCGGAGAAAGTGAACATCTCCATCGAGGTCATTCCTCCGTACCAGTTCTTGGCATAAACGCCTTCTTTAATCTCGCTGATCATATCTTCGAACGAAGTGCCGTTCGGTTCGATATAAGTATTAGTCATACGAACGATGGGCTGGTGCTGATAAGTGATGGCTCTGGCGTTCCCCGTAGGTTGCTCACCCATCTTGGCCGCCGTTTCCCGCGAGTGTAGCCGACCCTCTAGAATCCCTTCTCGAATTAAATACGTCTTGGTGGAGGGGGTGCCTTCGTCATCATATTTGTAGCTTCCTCTCAGATCCGGTACTGCGGCGCCATCGACGATGTTGAGATGTTTGCCTCCGAACCTTCGGCCCAAAACCATGATCTCGCGCATTTTATCGTTTTCGTATACGAAATCGGATTCGGAAAGATGCCCGAACGCTTCATGAACGAAAACCCCGGCGAGTATCGGATCGC
>JABHWQ010000403.1 GCA_018657655.1 Chloroflexota bacterium
AAGGCTCTGTTATAATCTGACCAATTAGTAACTTTGTAGCGGGTTGGTGAGGGATGCTTTTTCATTGTGGGGGATACTCCCATTTCTCTATTTCCCCCACGGCAAGATTAACCGCTTATTCGCATTTGTGCAACAAAGCCTCAGAGATTCCCTAACGCGCAAGCTGGTATTTCATACATCAGCATCGAGCAGGCACGTTTGAATCTTGATATGGAAATCAGCGATAGAGCTTGATGATGTACAACTGGTAATCGAGGCGCCGGAAGCATCTGCGGAGAATATCTAGGGTAAAGTCGGTTATTCTCAATGGCGAAACTTTATCGGTGCCGTGATTTTACTACAATGATGTCAAGCGAGGTGGAATGATATATTTAAGGATAGAATCTGAGCTTTCCGATTGGGGAATGCCGCACGAGTAAAAGCTATCGAAGTTACCTTGTTACAGAGTGATATGTGCCTAGAGTATTGACAAGTGACTATAGTTTGTTATATCCTTCTCCGCAAAAGGAGGTGTAGCTATGCAAGCATATTGCATGAAGTGCCGCGCCAAGCAAGACATGAAGAGTCCGAAGAAGATAACCATGAAGAACGGCAAGCCGGCAACTCAGGGCGTGTGTCCTAAGTGTGGCACCAAGATGTTCCGAATTGGAAAAAGTTAGAAACAAAATCATCTGATAATAATCAGGAGGATGTACCCCCGGTAGATTCGAACGCCGGGGGTATGTTTTTGTTATGGAATTATCAAACAGACCTTGGAGATGGGAAGAAGGTGAATACACCGTTACTCGGACGTTGCCCTGGTCAGGTCCCGGGTGCCACAATCAATGTGGGATTCTGGTCTACAGCAAGGGTAATACGGTAGTCAAGATAGAGGGCGATCCTGATATCCCATTTAATGAGGGTCGACTCTGTGTTCGGTGCCTTTCACTATCAAAGGTAGTTCATAGCCCCTATCGATTGACGCATCCTTTGAAACGCGTGGGCGAACGCGGAGAAGATAAGTGGGCGAAAATTTCATGGGATGAGGCCTATGACCTTATTGAGCAGAATGCGAGGAAAGTTCAAGCTGAATATGGTCCTGAGGCTATCACTGTATTGACTGGCACGGGAAGAAACATCTCTCATATCCTTGCTAAGTTGTGTTACTCTGCCTTTGGCAGCCCCAACATGTCACCGGCTTTTTTCAGTGGCGTTGCCTGTTATGCCCCGAAGCTGCAATTGATGCTGGCCACTTTCGGCGGATTCATCTGGGCCGATTGCTCTCAGATGTTCCCCGATAGATATGATAATCCCAACTGGGTTCCTCCCAAGGTCATGATCATCTGGGGTAATAATCCCGTGGTATCCCATCCGGACTCCTTCATGGGATATTGGATTGTCGAGTGTATGAAGCGGGGTACGAGGTTGATCGTGATCGATCCTCGGTTAACATGGCTTGCTTCACGAGCAGAGGTCTGGCTTCAACTCCGCCCCGGGACTGATCCGGCGATTGCCCTGGGTCTGATCAATATCATTATCAGTGAAGGGCTCTATGATGGAGAATTCGTTGATAAATGGACCGATGGCTTTGATGCCCTTAGAGAGAGGGCATCAGAATATTCCCCTGAGAGGGTAGAGGAGATTAGCTGGGTACCCAAAGAAAAACTGATCAAAGCGGCGCGACTGTATGCCACCAGCAAACCGGCGGCAATTCAGTGGGGAGTGGCCATGGAGCATCACCAGGCCGGAATGTCAACGCTGCTGGGCGTGCAGGATCTTTGGGCTTTGACAGGTAATGTCGATGTTCCCGGCGGGAATATCATCAATCGACCCGGTGTGGATTATGCAAATCTCCCGCCATTTGCCTGGGGAATTGAGGACGTACCCCGGGATACTTTGCGTAACACCATCGGTTACAAGGAATTCCCATTCTACAAAGGTGCGCAACCTGATTTGATGGCTGAGGCTATGCTTACGGGCAAACCTTATCCGATCAAAATGGCGTGGATGCAGGCAACGAATCCACTAGCCTGTACAGGCGCTGATCCCAAAAGTGCTTATCAAGCTTTGCGGAACTGTGATTTCGTCGTCGATGTAGACTTGTTCATGACTCCATCGGCGATGGCTTGCGCCGATCTGGTACTCCCGGCTGCTTCAGTGTTGGAACGTGACAGCGTCAGGGCGGAATTTGTTGGCGGCTGGTGGGGGCCTTTGAGGGCCGTTAACAAGGTCGTTCAAATAGGGGAATGCAAATCGGATGAGCAAATCCTATTGGAAGTGGGAAAGCGTCTTAATCCGGAAAGTTTCCCTTGGGACAATGTAGAACAAATGCTCGATTGGCTCATCAGGGATACCGGAATGACTTTCAGTGAATTAAGGGAAAGGTGTGATCCGGTTTATGCTCCTTTCCATTATCGGAAATACGAAGAAGGATTGCTCCGGAGGGATGGGCAACCGGGTTTCAGAACATCAAATGGTAAATTCAATCTCTACGTCCCGGCTTTTGAGAAGATCGGCATCGATCATTTGCCCTACTATGAAGAGCCTTTTCAGAGCCCGGTCAGCACACCGGAACTGTCCGAAGAGTATCCCTTGGTACTCACAACCGGAGCACGATCATGGGGATTTTTCCATTCGGAGCATCGCCAGATTCCTCAACTGAGGGAGATTGATCCTGATCCGGAAGTGGAGATACACCCTGATACGGCAGCAGAAGTTGGTATCGAAGACGGAGATTGGGTCTGGATAGAGAACAACTATGGTCGATGCAAACAGCGAGCCAAACTCACTTTAACTATAGACCCCAGAGTGGTTCATGCCAAACATGGGTGGTGGTACCCGGTAAGGGAAGGCGCTGAGCCCTCCCTTTTTGGAGTCTGGGATAGCAATATCAACCAGTTGTTGCCTTCCGGATACCAGGGACCATCGGGGTATTGTGCACCTTATAAAAGCCTGATTTGCAAAGTGTACAGGGTTTCTTCTAAGTCCTGACCTTTTCCCGTTTATGCCAGCGCCAAAAGATAACCATGGGCTCTCTCCACCTTCCAGATTCCACTATCATGAATTATTCGTCGGATGGGTGGCTATCAACCTTGGTACTTGGCACAGCAGTCCCGGCGTGAGCGCCATCGACCTCGTTTTCTTCCCACTGCACGTCGGGCGGATAGTAGTCAACACTGACTTCGTAGGGATCCTCTGCAGTGGTTTCGGCACGGTCAATCTCGATACCATCTTTCAATAACACAACGGTCATCGGTTTATCCGGAGTTTTACTGCGAATACCGCATCCAATGTAGATACCGGATGCAACGAATTCAAGGGGGCCTCCGTCATCCCCAATGGTGCCACTGATATCCATAACTTGCATTTCGCTTCCCTTTGAACATTCAACTTCATGTATGACAGAGCCCAAAAATTCCATACCAGCAGGTCCGGAAACCCGGATCATGAATTTGGAGTTCTCCGGGCTTGCTTCACATTCCGGGGGGCGACTGGTGGGATAGGGTATCGCTTGAGGCTCCGCGGTTGCCCAGGAACCATATGACCTCGGCACCTCACTGACACCTTCTGCAAACTGAACCAAATCGGCTCGCAGGTAGAGCTGCTTTGAGTCTTCCTGATCCAAATCTCGTATCAACAAAAAGCCGGCCCACTGGTTGCCCAGATAATCGTTAAACGACCACGTGCTCCAGGCCATCGGATAATTGACACCGGAAATATCAACAGCCCAATCCGCTTTCTTCAGCAGGTCGGTGTAATAGCTCTGGAGCTGTTCCAGACTCAGGACTGTCTCCAGGTTTGCTGATGAATACCTGGACTGCGCTGACGTGTCCATCGGGGCGTCTCCTGCGCTTGACCCTCCCCAACTTGACATGTCGTCAGCACCACCATGATATGTACCCCACTGGCTTGCTTCTTCGGGTGCTTCCAGACTTGGCAGCACAGGCTGGGATTCCTCAGAGCCCGAACTCGCGGGAGGTGGAGTTGGTGCTTCAGTTCCCATATCGTCACCTGGAACTGTCATCGTCAGGACCAAACGCACATCGCTAGTATTTTCTCTGGAAAATGCTAGCACTTGGAACGCACCCCCGCTACCGCTCTTTGAGCGGAAATCGGCAGATTCACCCATTCCAGAGGCAGTAAATCCTTCTTCATGAGAATAGGATCGTTCCTCCCAACCCGCGTCCAACAGGTGATCACGATAGAACTCCAGCACCTTCTCTGGCTCACCGGGAACATCGAGCATTATTTGTGTTGATTTGGGACCATTCATCATGTTCATCGCCATACTGCCGATAACTTCGGCCTTTTCCGGGATAGGGATATCGAGGGGAAAATCATCGGGGATTTCATTTACCATGATCTGAGGCGCTTCTGCCATGCCGGGGAATGTGAAAAAACGCTCGATCAAATCAAGTAATTCCGCACTCTCGGGGCAGTCAGAGGATTCTGAGTCAGAGTCAGCTGAACTGTTACAACCGATACAGCCCAATAGCAAAACAATTAGCAGTATGCCCGTTGCCAGCACCGATGGAATTTGCCTTCGTAGTATTATTGAGTCTCTCATGATACAGGCCCTCCCTCTTAATGAGCATTTATATAGCCATGCAGATTACCTGTATAGTGCTGCCGGTATGTCCGCTGAGTTAATTCCTAACATAAAATGCAAATCCGGGTTTGGCGCCTCGCCATCAATCGACTAAATGCTTCCGATTCTCACAGTTGCTTTCGCAAACCGGATTATCCCTACAAGCTATCATGTCAGCTCTGCAAATATCTCAGTTCGGATGACTGAATCCAGTAACGGCAAAGAGGGATTGACTGAATTCAGCCATCCCTCTCCGGATCTAACTGTGAATTGTTCGATTGAACCCGCCCGGTTTTATGTTCGTCTCTAATGCCCCCTTCTCCAGCGTCGCATTCCCAAGATAACCATCAACACTATTGGCAGCCAGATTACGGAAAGTACCCCGACCCAAATCATCACATGCGCTATTCCATGGCCAAAAGAGACAATACCATCCCATGCTGATTCGACGATATCCCCAGCGCTCCATCCTCCATCGCCAACTATAGTAATGTATTCCTCTTTTGTTTCAGTATCCGTGTTTCCTTTTGAATCGGTTACTGTAAGCGAAACGGTGTATTCCCCTGATTTATCATATTTGTGTGATCCGGGACTTCGCTCTGTCGAAGTGGTCCCATCACCGAAATCCCAATGATAGCCATATGGTCCAGAGCCGCCGGAGGTCTCATTGGAAAACCGGACCCATTCGCCTGTTTCGGCCTGGATTATCCCGACGGTGAAATCGACATCCAGCTCGCTTTCCTCTGCCAGATAGATATCAATGAGTGAGGTGGCCGAGGTGCGTTCGAGATACTGCATCCGCCCCTCGGTTTGTTCGATGCGACCTCTGGTTTCCGATAGCACTTCCTCAACCTCAAGCATTTCCTCTACAGATTCAGCCTTTTCCAACAATGCGAGGTATCGGCTTTCCGTTGCCTCAAGATTCCTAAGCTGAGCATCCAGGTCCGTGTATTCCTCGGTTACATCCTGTGCCAGGGTATTTTCTGAAAGCACCTCGATTGCCAGATCTCGCAGCGAACCGGTTGCAGAATCATATTTCTCAGCCGTCACCCTGATGGAGATATTGGCTGAGTTCGTATTTTCTTCTCCTTGCCAGCTGGAGGAGACAACATAACCACCCAAAGATGCGGTTATCCGCTTAATGCTTTCCAGAGTCTCGGCTACGTCGATGACCTTTAGATTGATGTTGCCTGTTTGCACGATCATGCGATCGGCGGCCAGCGATCCATTCGAGTACAAGGTGATCCCTTGAGGGAACGTCAAAGAATAGGGAGAGCGAATTCCACCTCCACCAACCCCAGCGACCACTACTCCTGCCCCAATATTGCCTGATGAATCAAGGGCAGTAGGAGTTATGTTACCGCCTTCAACCGTAACTCGGTTTCCCTTTGGGCCACTTGCAGGCGAGATAGTAGGGGATGGGGTAGGTACCTCGAAAGGGGTGGGAGGAGCCTCCGGCATCGGCGTTGCGATTGCAGTCGCATCCTTCGTGCCTGGCTTTTCTGATGTCTCAGGAATGGTAACGCTCAACACAGCGATCAGCGCCACAATCGACATACCCACTGTTGCCATCTTCCATTTTGGCTGTCTCGCTACGAATCCCCCGATATTAGTCACTCGTGTGAGTTTCAATTTTGCCCGAAAAAAGAGGCTGGGTTTCAATTGTTTCTCTCCCGAGAGCCGCTGCTCCATTCTGGCCCATGCATCAGGCGAAAGGTCAGCCCCTGCACATATAACATCCAGCGCTTTGCGGAATGATTTCTGCCCTACGGAAAAACCTTCCAGCTCTGCCCGACATCTGTGGCAGATGGATAGATGAGCCTCAATTTCTGCCCGTTCTACAGAGAGCACCTCTCCATCCAGATAGGCAACCAGTAACTGATCGAATTCACTGCATTTCATGATCTTCCCTCCCCCACAAAACCTTCGTCTTCGTTTGCCCCATTGTCCGGTTCTTGTGCCTGCCGCAGGGTTCTAATGGCTGTAGAAAGCCTCGATCTTACAGTCCCTGGCGGGATTTCCAGTAGTTGAGCGATCTCGTTATAAGACAATTCGTGATAATATCTCAGAACCATGACCAGATAATGTTTCTCACTCAGTAATGCCAGGAGGTTCTGTGCCTCCGTTTGTTCCTCCTTCTGCAGCAGGAGTTTTTCCGGCAATACCAAGGAATCATCTTGTGGAGGGTCAAAGCCATCACCACATATTTTCTCAAAAGACACTTGATGCAGCCCATTTCGACGAAGTCGGCTGGCACATTCATTCAGGGTTATGCGGCGCAACCAGCCTCTGAAATTCCATTCCTCACCCCGAAATTGCCCGGCACGTTTGTGGACTTTGAGAAATACCTCCTGAACGACATCTTCAGCCTCCTGAGGATCTCTCAACATCGGTAGCGCAGCTTTGAATACCATATCCTTATGGCGATGAAAGAGCGATTCAAAAGCTGACTGGTTACCGGTCTGCAATTCTTTTATCAAATTCACCAATATGCCTCTCTATTCCGGATCGTAATAGCCATCAGTGAGATTCTGGATCAGGGCTTTCCCATTTCTATAACTACTGACGCTGCTACTAATAAAAAAGTTCATTCTCTTTTTTGAATTCTGGAGACACGTACCATTAATGTGGTCAATTCCATAGATACACTATGGCTGCGTGGCAGGAAATCAGTCTTAGCCGATTTGATGGGTTGCTTCAGAGTAAATGATCGATAAGTATACCGCGGTAGCCATCGAAGTCATCACAAAGGTTCGCGCGGCGCTAACCAAAGAGGGAAGGCGCTGAGCCTTCCCTCTTTGGAGTCTGGGATAGCAATATAATCAGTTATTACCTTCCGGCTACCAAGGGCCATCGGGATATTGCGCACCTCATAAGAGTTTGATCTGTAGAGTATACAGAGAGGATAGCTAACAATCTACCTCCATACGAGTGTTTCCACCACGGAGTTCCCGGATGGTTGCGAAAAGATAATAAGCCCAGAGAGGTAAGAAGACTACTGTTACAGCCAACTGTTCTGATGGATCATCCCGATACCGTGATTCTTCCATGAGATAGTTGATGGTATCGTTAGCTGCGAGTGGCAGTGCAATAAGCCCAGTGATACTAGTGATACCGAGCATGATAAAAAGATATACTCGCCTTAAGCCAGACGCAGCTTGTACTAGTTTTCTTTCTAGTACACGTCTTCCGCATATATGAAGGGCGCAGATAATTGAACCAGTAGTGATCAGTGTGAATCCCAGCGAAGCGTCATTCGCGATCTCTCCGCCATCGAATGCTCTACTGATGACTGCTGCAGCAACGTGAATCAAACCTATCACAGCAGTCATGATGCTGGCACCTGTTACAAAGTAGAAGTAGCCCATGAGCGCTTGGTAGGCAGTGATACCGTTGTTCCTGTTGGTACGTGACTTGGCAATGACGCACACAATCCCAGCGATGAAAAGGATCCACATAATCGTTCCGAGCAAGCCATAAAAGATACCAAACATAGAATTAATCCCCCCTTGATAATATTTTTAGCATTTGAATATTGAATCTTCGACGATAGTTCTTCTTGTCAACTCATTAGTTCTACCTCCTCCTGAGATTTCTTTCTTCATTCCAGACGAAGATGTGAAGGAAACCGGACAACCGATAACTACAGTCCAGCTAAGATGCCTATAGAACCAATTCATACTCATCACTCCTTTTGGTGATTACACGTTCAGTATTGCAGTTTGGTGGTTCCGTTGTATTGAGACCTAGGTCCCTATTTTGCGGTCTTTTTAGGTCCCAAGCGGAATTGACTTGATGATGTATAATATGGTCAATCCTTTGCACGTTGGTTCGTTTAATAAGGCAATCTCAGATGAAGCAATACTTCGGTAGAAATCTGCTATCTTTTTCCAGCGGGCGTAGCCTGAAGGAAATGAAGGGCCTCGAATGGATATTCATTGGGATTCACGCCATTTGGGTTCCTGTTGCAATTGTAATGGGATTAATGCACGATCCTGCGTCCATCACTACCGTTACTATTCTTGCCGGAATGCTGTCCCTGTGGAGCGCGATTGCCGGATTTATGAACCATCGAACTGCGACGGTTGAAGGGCAACTGCATCTGGGCATTGTCACACAGGCTATCATCTCGGTTTTTGCCTGGGCTCTGATTTTTCAATTCGTCTCAGGCGAACGCACTGCTGCTTATGGCGTTTTTGCCATCGTGATCATTGAAGGAGCAGTCCGTTTTGGCTTGATGGGTAGCCTGATAATGGGAGTGGT
>JABHWQ010000305.1 GCA_018657655.1 Chloroflexota bacterium
CCTGATTTGCCCCTGTTTTTGAACGCAGACGAAAACACCTGCTTTTTCCTTCATTTCCGGCGTAAGTTTTCTCGGATGTGGGGTCTCCCTATCACGTACATACCTCTCAACCGTTTCCTTGGCAAGTGCTACTAACGGATGTAATTTGCCATGTCTCATCATTTTATGATAACTCCTGCATAACCTACTACTCTGGTGTAATCACCGGAAACGTCACCGCTGGTTTGGTATTGGACCAGTTCAGTTTCTTGAGCGCCCAATCGTTTGGCGGCGCGGATCATGCTTATTGTTGGTGCGTATCCGCACATTGATATTTTGAGGTCTTTAATTCGATTGAATAGAGCATCCTCGTCCAAATCCAGAATGGCCTGTATAGCCTTCATGTCCTTGCTCTTGGCCGATTCTTGTGATTCGTAATGAGTCATGTCGCTGCTGGCTACTATAACGGTTTCCCTGCCTGTTTCCCTGACAGCCCTGGCGATACTGCTGCCTATTTCTTTATAGACGGTACTGTCTGAATAAGCAAGCACGATTGGTACTATTTTTACATCTTTCTTGAAATATTGGAGGAATGGAAGTTGGACTTCGATGGAATGTTCATAGACGTGAGCTATCTCATCTTCCTCCAGGTATTCCGAATTGTTCAATATCTGTATAGCCAGATCGGAATCGATTTCGACTTCTCCCAAAGGAGTTTCCCAGGAGCCATTAACCATAATACTGGCGGGATATCCTTGCCCGGTATGATTTGGGCCGAGTATCACACAGGTATCCTTGATATTTACCCTGGAGAACGTTGTCCCGGCAACGAGTCCTGAATAGATATATCCGGCATGTGGAGAAACAACACCGATTACTTCCTCTTTGGGAACATCATTAGCTGTAAATCTTTCGATTTCGCCCTGGAGAGCAGAGCGTGTTCCCGGATAGAAGCGTCCCGCAACTGTCGCATTTCGAGCCATTTCAACCTCCTGGCTATATTACGAAATTGAGATCAGCGCCGCAGAAATTGCATTTCGAGTCGTTGAGACCATGGATTTGTATGCGGTAGACTAATCGCTCTACTATCAAGTTGCCACAGGAGTGGCAAACAGTGTTCGATCCATTGTATCCCGAAATGTTTCCCAGATAAACAAAACGAAGTCCCTGCTCTTCCCCGATCTCGCGGGCCATCAGTAGTGTCTCTGGTGGGGTGGGCGGCACATCGGGCATCTTATGCATTGGGTGAAAACGGCTGATATGCCATGGAGTTTCAATTCCCAGTTCCTGGGCTATGAATTGGGCCAAATCTCTCAGTTCTGAGGGATCGTCGTTGATTGTAGGTATTATCAGAGTGGTAACCTCGAGATGAATTTCGTATTGTTTTATCGTTTTTAAGCTTTCGAGCACAGGCTGTAACTTAGCCCCGATATATTTCTTGTACGTTTCCTCGCTGAATGATTTCAGATCGATATTGATTGCGTCGAGATAAGGGTGGTAAATATCGAGCATTTCCTTTGTCATGTACCCGTTGCTTACATATGCATTGGCTATCCCCGCGTCATGGGCCAATTTGGACGTGTCTAATGTGTATTCGAAAAAGACGGTCGGTTCGGTATAGGTATAGGCGATGCTTCGGCACCCGCTATTATGGGCAGCTGCGACGATATCTTCCGGTTTAGCCTCCTTGCCCATGATAATGTCCTGTTCGCGAGGCATTTGGGAGATGTCTGCATTCTGGCACCAGTCGCAACGGAAATTGCACCCGGGTGTGGCAATGGAATAACTGGAGCTTCCGGGATGGAAATGATAAAATGGTTTCTTTTCTATGGGATCGATGTTTTGAGCAATAGTGCGTCCGTAGACTAGCGTATTGAGTGTGCCGCCATTGTTTTCCCTTACGTGGCAAATACCTTTCTTGCCGTCGGATATAGTGCAATGGTGTGCGCACAGATAGCAACGGACACGATCATCGGTAAGTTTATCGTAGAGCATAGCTTCATGCATGTGAGCTACCTGGATTTAGTTCTAGCGGCTAAAGTGTATCACTCACAAAAAACTATGTCTATAACTACAGGGAAAGAGAATTGAAATGTTATGTTTTACTTTGGGCTCTCTGCAGTTGTTTGCCCTCGGTTTTGATGGATGGGGCAATTATCATTTCGGTTTGGCGGTACTCCTCAAGCGTGATGGCTCCGCACACGCCCATGCTGGTTCGAAGCGCCCCGACCAGATTCTGTGTTCCGTCAGTGACCTTGGCGGGACCGAAAAGGGTTTGTTCCAGCGTGCTGTTTCTGGAAACTTTCACGCGAACTCCTCGCGGCAGTCCTGCGTGTGGAGTTGCCATTCCCCAGTGGCTGCCTCTGCCGGGAGCTTCAGCAGTCTGCACAAAAATCGATCCCAGCATAACCGCATCGGCACCACAGGCGAAGGATTTGCAGATATCGCCTCCGGCACGAATACCGCCATCAGTTATTATAGGGACATATCTTCCGGTATCACGGTAGTAGTCATCTCGTGCCGCTGCGCAGTCCATAGTAGCGGTTGCCTGAGGCACCCCGACTCCGAGGACCTCCCTTGAAGTACAGGCAGCTCCCGGGCCGACCCCGATGAGAAGCGCAGTTATCCCGGTTTCCATCAATGCTCTGGCAGCGCTGTAAGTAACACAGTTTCCTACGATTATGGGTACTGACACCCACTCGCGCAGCTCCGGGAAGACCAGCCCACGTTCACTCTTGGAGATATGCCGTGCGCTGGTAACTGTAGCTTGAACTACTAGAACATCCATGCCTGCCTCGGCGGCTATTGGGTATAGACGTTTGGTAAGGGCGGGAGTAACGGAGACAGCGGCCACTCCGCCGCCGTTTTTGATTGCTTTGATACGATCACCAATGAGGTTCTCTCGTATTGGTTGGGTGTAGAGCTTCTGCATTAATGGGGTGACTTCCTCATCTGATGCAGCGGCGATTTCTGCCAGGTAGTCATCGGCGTTCTCATAGCGAGTCTGCAACCCTTCGAGGTTCAGAACCGCGAGTCCCCCAAATTTGCTCAGGGAGATAGCGAAATTTACATCTACAACCGCATCCATAGCAGCGGCCAGTATGGGTGTATCGAAATGTAAATCGCCAAGATCAAAGCTGATATCAGTCTGTTCGGGATTAACAGTAATGTTGCCAGGAACCAAGGATACATCCTCAAATCCGTACGCATGCCGCAATGTCCGACGTTCCTGGCTCAAAATATCACCTCTCAGTTATTTGTATTCTATATTATAGGGGACTATACCAAAGCATGCAATCGAAATCAATATGTTATGTAACCGATTTATCTATCCAGTCAAGGTACCCATCATTGCCCTGAATTATAGGGAGGGCAATGATCTCGGGAACATCGTAGCTGTGCAGTTCTCGGATTCGTTCAATTATCGCGGGTATATTGTCTGTTTTGGTCTTCATTATGAGAAGGGATTCCTTTTCTTCTTCCAGCTTTCCTTCCCATCTGAAAAACGAATTTACGTCTGCAACATTCACGCATGCTACCAGTTCTTCTTCGACCAGTGGCCGGGCCAATTTTTCGACTTCGTTGCTCGGAGTTGTGCAGAGAACTACCGCAAACATCTTTTTGCAACCTCCCTTTCAATTGATCGGAACGATCTTTACTTCACCCCAGATTCCCATCGTGTCATCCTTGATGATCACTATACCTTTCAATCCGTTGATGCCTTGAGCAAACTCAATCCCGAAGTTAATATCCGTTGCTTTCTGAATGATGTTGCCGATGGCAGTAGCAGCGGCATCGGCGAGGGGTGTAGAGGGTGAGAGAACTATGACGGCATCGGCGTTACCGAAACTGAGGGAATGACCTACAGTACCCGAGGAAGTACAAATTCCTATTGGAGTTTCGTCCGAATCGATCTCCAGTGCGATCTTCCCGGTGAGAGGAGAATCCCCGGCATAAATACCTACGAACCGCTTCTCGGTAGTCTTCAGGTAAATATCGCCGCCATTTTCGATAATGATTTCGGGCGAGTAGGTGAGCAGGTCTTTACCCACTTTTTCGGCCATTGCGCCAGCTACGGCAGACATAGGTCCAAGCGAAACAGCCTCGGCGGCCAGCGACATTTCACTTATGATTTGAGGGCAATTATCTTGGAGCGGTAGTGGTTTGAGGGATGTAAGAAACGATGGGTTTCGCTCGATATATCGTTCGATGGTGTCTCGGTATTTTTGAACTGATTTGAGGGCTTTGCTGCTGAGATTTCGGTGAGCGCGAATTTGCAGGTCGGTTTCTTTGACGGTGACGTTAAACGAGGTTAAGTCTGTATCCTTGATCCAGTGGCGGTACATCTTTGGCTCATACATTGAGCTCTGTCCAAGTGGATGGCTACTAGAAACGTATTTCCATTGCCCGTGGGGGGCACGCTGTGACACATATGCCGCATGCGATGCATTTGTCATTGTCGAAATCAATCCGCCTGGTGGAAGGATCAACAATCAGAGCCGCTGTAGGACAAAGCACCACGCAGGCGCCGCAATGGGTGCATCTGTCTTCATTTCGCACTACATCCTGGCTGAGAGGCTGGATTTCTACCCCTGTTTGTGCAAGGTATTTTTGTCCCTGGTCGTAATCTTTGGCATCCCCAGTCAATTCAACTACCAACAATCCCTCTTCCTTAGGCGTTACCGAGGCTTTGAGGATATTGAAATCGATATTGAACTCCCTGGCCAACCGACACATAATCGGCTGGTCCACAAGGGATCGTGGGAAATGTAGTACCACCCTTCTGGATATGGTCACTCTGACTCCTCTTTATTGCGGTAGGGAAAGCTGACTTGCCAGTTACTAGCTTCCACTTGTTTCTTCATCAAAGGCTTTTAGAAATATTTCAGGGATCGTGGGAGACTGGTCTTCTACCCATATCTGCAGGCAACCGATAGAGCAGAAGTTGTGATGATCCACGGACTCTTTTCCTTTCCAAATGGAAACCGTAATCCAGCCCGTGAG
>JABHWQ010000407.1 GCA_018657655.1 Chloroflexota bacterium
AAAGATTCAAGTAAGAATAATATGTTTATTGCATTTTTAACTTTTGGTGAAGGTTGGCATAACAACCATCATCATTTTCCAGGTTCAGCCAACCAGGGTTTCTACTGGTACGAGATGGGGGGGGGATATTTAGGGTCAAACCTCAGCAAGAGAGACATCACACTGGATTTAAACCAAGACGCCGGGAAGCGGATATTTGAACGGCTGGTGACTACCGCCGACGTTCTTATTGAGAACTTTACCCCTCGCGTAATGAGCAACTTTGGCTTTGGTCCCGACCGACTGCGAGAGATCAATCCCAATCTCATCATCCTGCGAATGCCTGGATTTGGACTCGATGGTCCCTGGAAGGATTTCGTGGGATGGGCTTCGGCCTTCGAGGAAGCCATCGGCATATCATGGCTGACAGGTCACCCGGATGGAACTCCACTCAGCCTGGGAGGACCGGCCGATCCGAGTAGTTCCATGCATGCTCTGGTGGCGCTTCAGGCAGCGCTGGAACATCGCGAGCGCACCGGCGAAGCACAGGTTGTTGAGGTGGCTCAGGTTGAGGCCCTGGCCTGTATGACCGCCGAACAGGTGATCGCCTATTCGGTTACGGGCAAAGTGATGAACAGGATTGGCAATCGATCCCAAACTATGGCTCCACAGGGAGTATACAAATGCAGGGACGAAAGGTGGCTGGCCCTTTCAGTGCGGAACGATTCGGATTGGGAAAGGCTGACGAAGGTACTTGGCTCTCCGGCCTGGGCTATGCAGCCTGAAATGTCGACCCTGAGTGGCCGGCAACAGCATCACGATGAGATTGATTCCAGAATTGGCGAATGGGCAAGCCGACTGACAGCGAATGAGGCAGTGGAGCGGATTCGAGCCCAAAACATCCCGGTGGGCACAACCCTTCAGTCCGCTGACATGTACAGCGATCCTCAGTTGGTGGATCACAAGTTTTTCCAGGAACTACCCAGTAAAGTCGCGGGACCAAAGCGGTATCCCCGTTTTCCGATGCGGCAGAGGCCGGGCACCGAGGGAACTCATAGATTTGGACCGCCGACCCTTGGAGAACACAACACTGAAATCCTGAGCACGGAACTGGGCCTTTCAGACAAGGAAATGGAAGATTTGGCCCATAACGAAGTCATTGGCACGGTTCCCAAGGGGATCGAGTCGATTCAATGGGCTGGCACGTCCGGTAGTAGCGAGGAAGGTAACGACTGAATCATCCGAAAGAAATAATTAGAAGGTATCAACTGCGGAAAAGTCCGATACGAACGAATTGTTAATCAGCACCATAGCGGGTTAATAATCAAGTCTAACAACGCAAATAGAGGGGGTAATATGACAAATTTTGATGGCAAGGTGGCACTGGTCACCGGAGGTGGGGCCGGGATTGGCAGGGCCACCGCATTGGCGTTCTCCCGATATGGGGCAAAAGTAGTCGTTGCTGACGTTGTACCGGAGGCGGGAGAAGAAACAGTTCATCTGATAGCTGAAGCAGGTGGTGACGCTGTCTTTGTGAAGTGTGACGTATCATCCGAGGAGGAAGTCGAGTCGATGATCAACAAAGCGGTCGAAACTTACGGTCGACTGGACTGCGCGGCAAATAATGCTGGAATCAGCGGTGAGCGGCAGAGGACCATCGACTGCACCATTGAGAATTGGGAGATGGTTAACGGTATCAACCTGAAAGGCGTCTGGCTGTGCATGAAATACGAGATTCCTCAGATGCTCAAACAGGGGATCGGGGCCATAGTCAATACCTCATCCATGTGCGGCCTCGTGGGAGCGGGTACCCCTCCCTACGTGGGAAGCAAGCACGGAGTCATCGGTCTCACCAAAAGTGCTGCTCTCGAGGTGGCCGGCGAAGGGGTTCGCGTGAATGCGGTATGTCCCGGCGTTATTCGCACGGCAATGGTGGATGCCGCGTTGAAATCTGCACCGGATGCCATGTCTCAATTGGCAGCTACTACGCCGATGGGCAGGTTTGGAGAGCCCGAGGAACTGGCAAACGTGATCGTATGGCTATGCAGCGATGAAGCATCCTATGTTACCGGAGTCTATCTTCCAGTCGATGGGGGATATGTAGCCCAATGATCGTTGACCCAGAATTCACTGACGCTTATGGATTGCTCCTACCCGGGCAATCGGTAGGAATCCAACAAAATCCGGAGATTAACTATGATCAAGACGATATCATTCCTCAAGCGGAAGCCCGGCATTTCCCGGGAAGAATTCATGCGACACTATGAAGAAGTACATGCGCCCCTTGGGATGAAGTATCTGACGGGACTCAAGGGGTATGCACGCAATTACGTTCTCCCCACTCCGGGGCAGCCGGAACCCGATTTCGACTGCATCTCGGAGTTCTGGTATGAGGATACGACCGCCATTGAGCAGGTGCTCGATTTCCTGCAAACCGATGAGGCCAAAGTTCTCAATGATGACCATGATAGTTTCATGGACAGTAGTCGAATCGTGTACTTCAGGGTTGATGAGCGGGTTTCCGAACTCTAGAGCAGCACAACAACGATATTATAGGCAGGGAACTAGGGCTTTCAGATACTGAAATGGACGAACTCGCTAATAACGAGGTTATCGGCACCGTTCCCAAAGGGATCGAGTCAATTGAATGGAGTGGAACGTCTGGCAATCCCCGATAACTTGCACCCCAAAATGATCCAGCTTCAAAGTTAGACTTTGCCTAATTCAAATCCACGTCCGGAGGACAAAAAACTAAAACGTTCCGGGTACAACACACATCAATATATTGATTGTCAAATTGCAGATGGGAGAACGAGCGATGAACTTAGATGTTTTGCTAGCAGAACGTGAAATTAACAGGCAGCTTGTAGGATTTGCGCGCGCGATGGACGAAAGGGATTGGAAATCTCTTGATGAAATCACTACGGATGACATCATTTCTAGCTTTGGCCTAGGAGAAATTGAAGGTCGCTCGGCAATGGTTGATTTCATACGTCATTTTCTAGATGGGTGCGGTACAACCCAACACATAATAGGAAATGTTTTAATCGATATTGACGGTGATACGGCCACCAGCAATTCTTACGTATCTGACATGCACGTAGGGAAAGACGAAAATGAAAACCTAAGTTTTCGAACGCTTGGGAATTACTATGATGAATGGAAGAGAATTAATGGTGTATGGCTGATGTCTCGTAGGGAAAAAGACAGTCGCGCTACCATTGGCTCTATTGAGGCTTTGGGGGTAAAGCCAAAGTCCAAGGACTAGATTGTTGGAGCCCTCCGCAATCGCAATTTAACAACTCTTTTATCATAACGTCTCAACTACGACTGCAGTGGGCGGCTTTTCTTGGGCTTAGAGCCGCATCCGCAATGGATCAGGATCCGGGGGGGGGTAGGTCAAATTCTCACGGTTGTACTGCCATCCATTTTGAGAAGCCCGTCTGTTAGGGAAGTACCACCATCCGGATCAGGTCAGAGTTCATACGAGGAGATGGACAATGCGGTTTCTCCATAATGCCAAAATCGATAGTACCCAACTTCGACAATGTTTGCACTATCTTGACGAATTCTGCCAAGTTGCAGCTTTCCAAGCTAAAGAAGCTGACTTGTACAATGAAGTACTTGTCAAATATGGCAACTCCGTGACAGACGATTCAAACGCTGCCGCCGAGACGCGAAGGGCCACCGATCGCTTGGCACAAGCCGCAAGGAAAGCCCTCGGGCGCCACGAAGACATAGATAACGTCCCAACGCCAGCATCCTCAATGCACCATGCTTGGTGGGCTACATTAAGGGCCTATTTGGCGTGGGCCTCCGACAACAACAAGTCCATCACAGATGGTAGGCGCGGTATTGTAACAGAAACAGCATATACCGATAAGCTCATGAAAGAATACCAGAAGGCCTGGATAAAAGCTGAGAAAGAAGAGAAGAGATTTATTAAACATCTAAGAATCAATACCGATGATGTCTCGATAATAATCACCCGCGCCAAGAATGCTGTATCCGCGGAGAAATGGGAACCAGCATCAATTTCTGTGGATCCATCACCTACAGAAACGTCATTGCCGTTGTCGGGGACGGGTCATGAAGGAATACAGGCTAGTCATGAATTATCCATGTCTGTGACGACTGATCTACCAGCAAGTGTCAAGAAAAGATACAACATCGAAGATGTGAAATGGCTCACCGATTTTATGCGCCTATATGATCAGACCAAGCTCAATGATATCACCAGGCTCGATTCAGATAATATGCCGGTCGATTGTATCGCTACTCTTGATGGGGCGACCATATTGCCCCCAATACTGAAGGCTGTGGAGAGTTTACCTCGACCAATAAACAAACAACTCCGTTCGCTGATGAAAGCGTTTCAGGACACTCTATGTGCTGCTATCATAGCCAGTGAAGACGTGAGGGAGTTGGCAGAGTGTCAGTCGAATCGGATTCCGGCTGCCAGTATCGCGTTTGATCTGACCTGTGCTGCTGATATGACTGAACATTTGATCCAGAAGCTGGGAAAGGTGATCGGTGAATAGTGTGGAGAGAATCTGTTCCTGATATCTGGCTTTGTTGCAAAATTCAGCCAAATGGAGCCGAAAGGTGTCACTGTCTCTCTTTTCAATCCTGTTTCATGCTACCGGGCACGTTTTGGGCATACCTGGCCCAGTCATAAGATTCATCGCTTTACAGCGAAGGCGCACTTCGACATTCTGACTATCCAACTTTTTGATGCTCAGGGCTTCACCGAAGATACGCTTGAGTCGATAGATGCCAGTTTCTGATAAACTGCGACGATGATAACCACTCTCCCGTTTCCAGGCTTCGCGACCGATTTCTTGAATTCGTCTCAAGTTGTCATCCCGAGCATCCATGAGACCATTATTATGTAATACAGTTCATCGAAGTTCGTCTAGTTGATTGCCGGCTTAATAAATATCTCCTTTCAGATGTGGTGAGGGAAACTAGGCAATATGTTCGATTTGATTTATCAAAAAAATAATATAGGGTCCCTTTCCCGGTAGAACATTATGGCGACAAGAAATACGGAAAGAAAAATAAAAGAGATCTCTGATAGATTGTCAAGTGAGAGACTGGATGCCCTGACAACCTATCCGGAACTGAAGGAACAGGTATGACCTGATTGAAAACTACCCTGATCGTTTTTGTAATAAAACGGTTTCCGCACTGAATAAAAGGCTCAACGCCGGATACATTGCTGCCAGGAGATTGCAGTACCTGACGTACAGAGAAACCGCAAGGATCATGGCTTCAATTATTATCAACAATAACCAACGGCCATAGCATGGATATCCCTACGGTCAAATGGCATGACCTATCTGAGGAAGATGGACTTTCTGACTTACCTGAAACGCGCTGGGAAACTGCATGCAGAAGCATCATTCGCTTACGGAATTCTTAGAGGTTGCCTCCGCCACGTGTGTGCTGGGGAAATATTTAATGGAAAATAAATTTTTAGATGTTAGGTGATAAGGTTCAGGACATCGCGAACCCTCAAGGCTATTTTTGCTAATTCTTCAAATCTATATTACATGTTTCAGCGGGCTTTTTGCGTGTAATAGTGTTCATCAAACGGTTGACGAAATCCATCTGACTGGCAATTTTTAGAATATGTTTTTGTTCTTTTTCGGAGTACAGTCTGTAATAGTCCTCCAGGTCTTCACCGGTTGGCTCTTTACCTCCCAGGGTTGCGAAATCCCGGGCATAATTTAACGCCGCCCATTCCCTGTATTCGAAGTCCGATTTCGAAATGCTGGCAAGTTTCGAAATTTCATCGTCGGACAATCCCAGCTTCCTGCCCACGGCAGAGCGCTTATTACCTCACAAGAGGCAATTGTTTGCGAAGGTGACAGTTATCCGTATCTTTTCCTGAAACACCTTGTCAAAAACCTTTGATGAACTATAGGGGCCTTTAAAGAATTTGCTAAATTTATCAATAAAATCCCATACTGATTGAAATTTTCCGTAACGATGATTGTTCATAATAAACCTCTTTGGAGCATGACTTGCTTGTGTTTAACGAATCGGCAAAAAAATATATATCTTGTGAAACACTTTATAATTCTGAGACAGTCAAAATCCACTCTTTCTTGGCATAATCGTTGGTTCAGTAACAATTGATAATAAATCCTGTGATTATAAGAGTCAAGTTCTTATATTTTTGAACCTTGAATCTAGAAAAAACCTCCAAACTTGTATTTAATCAGTCAACACGTAACGGGATTAACATCCGGTTATCAGAGGTCTGATGCCCTCTGTGTTTGAAGCAATTTTAATGAATTGCTCAGATGACGTGAACTGCAGAGCCGGGAGATCATTGCCCATCCTGCTACGTTTCTCGGCCATGAGCACGTCCATTTCGTACGGAAGCTCCTTTCCGGCCCGGAACATCTTGGCCCTCGCAAACACCAGGAGAGCAGCGTTGAGCCATAGCCCTTGCGGGCAGGCCTGGACGCACCGATTGCAGCCGCCGCTACAACTCCAGACCATGTCATAGGCTTCATCGGATATCTCACCTCCCTTCAGCAACTCAACCACTTTCTCTATCATGGCTTCGGGTCCGATGTCCGCATACTTTGTCAACGGGAAAATGGGACACGCCCTCAGGCATTCTCCACAATTGATGCATTTCTCCACGAAGTCCGTGGCAGCATAATCAACAATCACATCCAGATCACTAGGATTCATCTGCTTGATCCTCCTTTTTTATCTTTTTCTTGTTTCTTTCTTAATAGTTGTTGGAACGCCGTTTGTGGTTGACGTCCTATGATAGCCTGCGAAAAGCGCGATTCGATGGAGCCGACATCTGCTCACTTGATCTACGAGTACCATATGCCCCAGTCTTCTTGCATTTCATATCGCTCAGCCCAAGCATTATGGCGTCAGCAAACAATCCATCGCGGGGCCCGATCAAATGCTTCAAGTGTTCGGACCCCGCCTTCGCAGCATTCAAAAATGTACCTATGTTATTAACTCCGATTTACGAACAATGCAAATTACTAGCCGAAGTTACTTTCTGAGTTAACGACATAACCATCTTCAGAAATTGCCTGCCCTGGCACGCCCCTTCTCCCAACTCCCGGAAACGGATTATGCCGACAGCAAGTAAGACCAGTCTATTTTGAGACGCTTAGTATACCTCTCGCTATTCCTGGCAAGCTATTTGCGGACTCCGAGATCACTCAACGATTGGCTGCCATTCGGTGTCTGCTCTCACCGCGTTTTTTTCCGCGGCGCTCCATTCGTAGATCCCTTCGTAATCCCACGAAGTGCGCTTCTCCAAGCTAATGGACCAACCTCCATAACCGGCAAACTGACCCGAAAACGAACTGCAGGTATCGTAGATCGTCTGGCTCGTCATATTCTCAGGCCCCACTCTCTTGGCTGTTGCAGCCAGTATCTGGAAGATAGCAGCGTAAGATTGGAACGGCCCACCAGATACGTCGCCTTCACTATGATATATCTTACGCAGGGTACGTGCCAGATCAGGGATCTCGCCTGTCTCGTTCCACCATTGGCCCGGATAGGTGAGTAGCCACCCATCCATGGCATCCCAACCGATGGCTTCTGCGATCATGAGCTGAAAGCCAAGGTGGCTATCGGTTCCGATGAATTTGGCCTTTCCGCCAGCATTGCGATACTCCTTCACGAAAGTCGGTATGGCGAATCCCACCCCGGGTGGCATGACATAGTCGCAGTCCTTCAAGGCGTTCACCTCAGGGCCCCAAGTTGGAAAAAAATTGTTCATAAAGGATCCGGCCCACTCAAACTGGTCCGGGTGCTCCTTGCAGTAGTCCTCCATCCCCGCGGCATAGTCGGTTCCCGTAGGGCCTACCCAACCTGCCTGGCCGATCTTCGCAGGGCCTTTGGTCTCGTAGTCCCAGTCATTTCCCGCGATCCATTTCATGAGAGTTCTGGGCTTGACATACGCAGGGTCGTTGAAGGACCAGACCCATCCATCCTGATCCATCAGTTCGTTATCCGATGAAATGCAAAAAAGCACCATCTGATCCTCAACCAATGACTCTTTCACAACGATGGCTGCCGATGACAGAGTCGTGACGATCAAATCTGCTCCCTGCTGTTTCAGCCACTCATACCCAGGCTTGGCTTGGCCGGGGTCGTATGTGGTATCGTACGGAATCACTTCAAGCGTAATCCCAGGAATCAGGTTGTTCTCATTGTAGTATTTGACCATATCCTCCAAGCCTTCATCCACTATGGCCAAAATTGTGGAGGCTGGTCCCGTCATGTCTGTCAGGTTACCCAGAGTGAAGACGACGTTCTTTCCGCTCGCTGCGGTACTTG
>JABHWQ010000412.1 GCA_018657655.1 Chloroflexota bacterium
AGGGATATCAGCCATTCATCCAATGAACGTGTCGTTCTCCCCGATCCCTGCCTAGCTCTCGATTACGTCTTCAGCATTTTCACCTATGTAATGAAAGACCTTCAAATCTATCCGGAAAATATGCAGCGCAATCTGGAAATCACGCGAGGTCTGACTTTCTCCCAAAGAGTGCTCACCGCACTTATCGAAGAAAAAAACATGAGCCGTCAGCAAGCATACGGGATAGTGCAGCGCAATGCGATGAAATGCTGGAAAGAGGGTGGTAACTTTATCGACCTGCTGCAAGCCGATTCTGAAATGACACTCTCATATCAAGAGCTGGAAGCGATTTTCGACTACAATTATTATCTTAGAAACATCGATGCGATCTTCCAAAGACTGGATTTATAGGAGCGATTTGGTGACAGTAATACTTGAAACAGATTTACCCGATATCTTATACAAGGGCAAAGTTAGAGACACTTATGAACTCAGTGCAACGGAATTACTTCTGATCGCCACCGACCGCGCTTCGGCATTCGATGTGGTCTTACCAAATGGTATTCCGGACAAGGGCCGTGTCCTTTGCCAGCTTTCGGCTTTTTGGTTCGAAAAAACCAAACACCTGATCCCCAATCACGTAGTCACAGTGGTAAACGATATCCAAGCGCTTGATACTTATGGAAAGGGATTTCAATTCCCCGAATACCTCCTTGGCCGTTCAATGGTAGTACGTAATGCAGATCGCGTAGATATTGAATGCATTGCCAGAGGCTACATCTCCGGCTCCGCTTGGGAAGAGTATTCGAAAAAAAGAACGGTTTCCGGCAAGCCCATGCCTCAAGGACTAAAAGAAAGCGATAAACTTCCGGAGCCACTTTTTACTCCTACAACGAAAGCGGACGAAGGCCATGACGAGTCGATCACCGTTGAGCAGATGGCCAACATAGTCGGTGCTGATCTGACCAAACAGATTCAGGAAAAGACTCTGGAGGTATACAATTTCGCTGAGGCATTCGCCCGAGAGCGGGGTATCATAATAGCCGATACCAAAATGGAATTCGGTATGATCGATGGCAAGCTCTCACTGATCGATGAGATACTCACTCCCGATTCCAGCCGTTTCTGGGATATGGCCAAGTACAATCCCGGCGGCGCCCAGCCAAGTTTCGATAAACAACCCCTCAGGGATTGGCTATCCGATTCGGGATGGGACAAGGAGCCCCCGGCACCTGAACTGCCCCCCGAAATAGTCGAGGCAATGGCTAACCGATATCGTGAAGCTTATCGATGGCTCACCGGAAAGGAGCTGTAATGTTTCTAGCAAAAATATACATCACTTTAAAACCGAGTGTTAACGATCCGCAGGGTCTGACCATTAAAGGCGGACTGCATAATCTGGGATTTAACTCCGTTAATAGCGTGCGTGCCGGTAAATACATGGAAATCAACGTTAACGAAACAGATCGCGCTAAGGCAGAAGAACAAGTCAGAGGAATGTGCGAACAACTGCTCACCAACCCCATTATCGAGGATTTCAGGTTCGAATTAGAAGCGATTAAAGACTAAATGCAACTTCAAACTTCCGTTCATTCCTTCGATAAACTCAGGATGAACGGAAGCATATACAGGAGATACTGCCCCTAGCTGATAACCCCTTTGGTACTGGGAATATTCCCGGAAATTCGTTCATCAATCTTTGTGGCATCATCCAGTGCACGCGCAAGCGCCTTAAACAGAGCCTCAAGTTTGTGGTGGTCGTTGTCCCCAGATATCAAGCGAGCATGCAGGTTCAATCGACCCTCCATGGCAAATGATTCGATGAAGTGTTTTATCAGATCCGTCGGCAACTCATTAATGTATTTCTTATCAAATGAGGCTTCTATTACGCCATAACCACGCCCCGAAAAATCGACTGCCACCATAGCCATTGCCTCATCCATAGGTACCACCGCATGCCCCATTCTCACAATCCCCCTGCGTTCTCCCAGAGCTTGGGCAAACGCCTGGCCCAAAACCATCCCCACATCTTCCACAGTATGATGTTCATCTATATGCAGATCGCCTTTTGCCTGCACCTTCAAATCAAACCGGCCATGCTTGGCCAGCTGTTCCAGCATATGATCAAACATACCAATGCCAGTGCTGATCTCACAGGCGCCGGTTCCATCGATTGCCAGTTCAACAACAATCTTGGTTTCTTTCGTTTCCCTATTTATAGTCGCTGTTCTTACGGACTGCTCCATATCCGGACCTCCTTGCTCAGTCCCCAAATATGCCTAAGTATACCCAAATCTAAAATGAATGGCCATACCCGCTCAGCCCTTCCTCTCGCTTACAGTTTTTTGTATACTATTGAGAAGTTGAACTTTCCTCTTTGAGAAAATGTTATTTGATTGGTTAAAACAACGGGAGAATATCCTCGCCCTCTGTATTGCATTAGTTGTTCTGGTGCTACATCTCATTATCATCGATCAAGTTGACCGGAATATGTTCGATGAAGCGCACTACATTCCAGAAGCCAAAGCAATACTTGAAGGAGGAGAACTGGGCAACCTTGAGCACCCTCCCCTTGGCAAGTTGTTCATCGCAGCTGGCATCGATTTATTTGGTGATAATCCCTGGGGGTGGCGAACTTTCTCTGTTCTTTTTGGTGTAGCTTCCATCATACTGTTTTACCTGATTTGCCAGAACCTGACGTCAAATCGATACATCCCGCTTATCGCTACATTCATCTTCGCCTTCGAAAATCAGAGCTTCGTTCAATCCAGCGTAGCCATGCTCGATGTGTATGGGCTTACGTTGCTTTTAGCATCTTTCTGGCTCTACCTCCGAGGTAATTATATTTCTTCAGGCATAGTATTAGCCCTAAGCGTGTTGGCTAAATTATCGGGTGTGATCGGAGTAGTGGCTATCATAGGGCATTGGCTTCTTGTGCGAAGAAATGAGAAATGGAAAGGGCTCAAATTTGTGATAGTTTCGCCTCTCGCATTTATTTTGCTGATGCCTGCACTGGACTGGTTAGCTATAGGCTCGCTGGAATGCCCGTGGGATCGGATTGGTTTCATGCGTGAGAACCTTTCAGTTCTAACTTTTTCCAATACAACCCATGATCAAATGAGCCATCCGTGGACGTGGATAGTATCCTTCAAACCCATGTGCTTCTGGTACAAGCCCACATACTGGGCCAGTCCAAGCTGGACAATACTCGCACTGATAATCCCCTCGCTTTGTTACGCAGTATATGCAACGATCAAACGCAGCTCTTTGTCTCTGTTCGCGATTCTCTGGTTCATCAGCACATACGTTAGTTTGATAGCGATTGATCTTATCACCGATAGAATCATGTTCAAATTCTACTTCTATCCTACCATTGGAGCGATATGTCTGGTCCTTGGAGTAGGGATATATCATTTGTGGACACTATCATCCAAGAGAGAGGACGAGAGAATTCGATGGGCAATACGAATTCCCATATTGGGATTCTTCATTGCCCATCTTGTAGTATTTGCCATCATGTCGCCCTATTGCGACTATGGATGGACCACCAACTGCGGTTAACCGACAAACACCTCGATTTTTGCCTGACCATCGATCTGGCTGAGTTCAGTGGTAAAGGTCGCCCAATTCAGATTGGACTGCTGTCGATACTGGTAATGCAGACTAACACGATCATCCATGACCGACAGGGTCTGCAATTTTAGTCCACGCAACCTTTGGTTGAGAAATGCAGTAAGTTGCGGCTCCAGCCCATCGAAAGCAGACTGTTCTACCGAAATCATCAGATTACCACGTCCAAAAAGACTGAATCTATTCTGGCTGAACCATTGAAAAGATAAGGCAATAAACACTATAACAAAAAGGATAATTGCCAACAGGTAGTTATCGGTTGCCGAAAGAACGGAGGTGGCAATCAGTAGCAATAGGAATCCGATCTCCGCAGGGTCCTTTACCGGTGTCCTGAAGCGAACAAAGGAAAGTGCACCCAACAATCCCAGCGAAAGCGGGATGGAAGTCTGAATAGCTAAAAACAGGGCTGTTATCGATGGTCCGCCAAGGATGAATGTCCGATGCACTCCGGCACCAATGTGCTTGGAACCGTAAAATATTTGATACGTAAAATAGATGATTATCGCAGCGATCAACGAGAACCCTAGAGATACGACCGCCTCATCCCAGAACACCGGAGACTGTAAATTTTCAATATGATCAACAAATTCTTCCCACACAGATCATCCTCCTTGTTGCTTATGCATAGCCTACCCTGCCCGAAGGCCATTGCCGAGCCATCGCTCCCGGGGATTCCAAATGTGCATCGATACAGTGACTATACTTGGAAAACCTGCTCCAGTCAGTATCGAGCAATTTCATACGCCTCAAGGTCTTTGGTAATTCCATACTTGGCCCTTTCACCTCGATAACCGCACCACGGAGCGGCAGTTCATGCTCCCCGTTACCAAAACCTTTGGCCACAAATGTGGAACGGATATCATAATCCAGAGATACCCGAACACCACTGAACATCTCTGTAAATCGATACCGCGAGTACGATATGTTAATAATCGGTTGCAGAGGCAATTCAGTGAAATGCCCGAACTGAAGGACTGTATCGCTGAACACAGTACGTTGAATAATACCAGCTCCGAGATTACTCAACTGGAGTGCTTCCGATGATACCAAGGACCTTTCTCTTTTCTTACTGCTGGCAAATCCTCGCCGCGATTTCAGTTCAAGAAATACGGAAACAGTTTCAGGGAGAGTCCCGTTTTCGCCATACCAGCGAATGCGAACCTTGTCCTTCACAAACTCACCCGAGGCCGACCTGTCATGCTGGTCAAGATCGGAAGTATCGAAATACAGACTATTGATTCGACTGTGAGGATACTCGACATCCGATCGACAAACCTGGCGCAACAGGGCATGGGCAAAGCCCACTTTCTGAGGAATTATAAAAAACTTCCGCTCAAATCGTTGCCTGAACTGACCTTCAACATTTGACGAATCTGCTATCTGCTCTGTTGCTATTGATTCCAACTGCATATCTTTCCCAATATATTAACTCATTTTATACACTAAGGGCCACCCTTGATCCCTTCGCCCATTACAGGCATTCCCATGTTCCCCCCACCACTTCCGCTTCCATTGCCGTCATTGGTACTCGGTCTCTTCCCCTCAAGCTGTTCCCTGATTGACTTTGCACGTTCTTCAACAAATGTTTTCAGCCCGATGAACACCGATTCTTCCGGCTGTGCAACCAAGCTCGGCCCACGCCGAAGAAAAACATCCAATTCGGCACGGTTCAAACACGACTTCAATTTATCGAGCTCCTCCAGGCTGGGCCTGCGCGTTCGCAACTCATCCAGAGTGTCCTTTTCAAAGTTATTTTTCAGACAAGAAAGAGCGTCAGACGAAATTGAAGCTAAAGGAGGTCGGTCTCCCCCCACAGGAGGCAATTCTCCCGGTACAGGGAAACCGTCAGACGGAGGTTCACCAGTGCCGGGAAACCCCATTGGTGGTGCGCCTCCCAGCCCTGAACGCACCACATCTTCGCTGAGACCGGTTTCAAAATCCTCGTTGGAGGCAAATTTGAGATCATCTTTATAAACATAAGGGCGAATCATATCTGCAACCTCGTCAATGCGAGAGGTCATCCTGTCAATACTAAAAGGACCATCCAATAGTTCTTCAAGATACTCATAGTATTTTTCCTGATAGGGCTCATGCGAAAGCAAGCGGTCTACAAGCGGCCGATCGGCAACAGGGCCAATCGTAGGCTCATCGATATAGCAATTGATAATATCATCGCGGATCATACCCATACTAAAAGCGCCAAAAGCGCCATTCAGATCCCATGGAATTATAAAGAATTTACCATCAACCTCATAGAGATAGTAGTTGTGACCCACCCCGAGGTAGCTATCGAAGTATCCGATCGTACCGGCCACCGCAATAAATCGAAGTGCGCTATCCACATCCAGTACCTTTTCGATTTCCTCGGCAAAGGTCTCGTCAGGTTCATTGTTCAAAACATCGAGGAAATGAAGCAAGGCTGAGTGATCGGGATATTCATCATTGGTTTTGAGGCCCATTTTCTCAGTGAAGTCCACGGACTCTTTCTCAGAAGGGTGGGCGCGCCTGTTATCAGGTTCCTCAACCACTCCCTCTTCCTCATCTTCCAGCGCCTTCATTATATCGACGAGTTTCGCTCCGCCCATGTTGATCTGTTGAACTACTTCTTCGTCCTCTGGTTCCGCGATGCCCAATTCAGATCGCTGCGCCTCAAGATTCTCTTCGGCCCAGTTCAGATAGCCTGCCGGCGGCTCGGGTTTGTACAAATTGCCTCCCAGATCGGAGAAATAGCGACTCAAGAACGTCTTGTCAACTTGCTCCACCTGAGTATATACACCCATATGAGTATCATTTATCCAGAGATCGACGAACGAAGTTCGTGGAGTGGGCAAGCCCATTTGTTCGAACACTTCGTACGACAGATGTTCGCGGATAAGTGTCGGGTCATTGAAGCCGTTATTTAAATTAAGCTTTTTTAGACCCCGGAATGTTCGGGCAGAATTGAAGAAATTGAAGTCGACTTTCAAACTGAGCCGAGAACTGCCGGTACGAACAACTGAATTGAGCGACGAGTTCCCTTTCGGCCTCACCGCTACATCTGACACCAATTCACCATCGAACCAGAAATCCGCTTGAACATATTCTTCTTCCAGAGCATCAAGTTGACAGGTCTCCCAATCCTCGTCACTCATAACAATACGCACTTCAACAACGCGATCCGTTATAAATGGGTCCGGATCACAGG
>JABHWQ010000530.1 GCA_018657655.1 Chloroflexota bacterium
AGGTTTTGATCGAATGCTGGAGGAAGGAATACAATCAGGTGAGACCTCATAGTTCGCTTGGATATCGGCCTCCTGCCCCTGAGACAATCCAGCCAGCTTTCCTCCCATCTCTAACATTGGGGGTGGTACAATAACTGGGGGTAGGTCATATTGCCGGACTGGAACGGCAAGTCGACTACCTGCTTATGCATGTGGATGTCACCGATCCAGTAAAGTGGAGAATCAGAGGTGGGCTGGCTATGTCAGACCCGGGAACCCTCCTGAAATTCATGATTAGGGCCTCTGTCCTGGGATTCATATTGAACCCTAAACAGTGGTTCAACAAGAACCATCAGCATCCTGGGGAATTCTAAAACCTTATCCACTTACTAATCAAGACGCATGCCGTCCCTTGCTTGATACCTCAAGCCGAGGACGGCATTGTCATTTATCCAGCTCAATTATGTATGATTTTCGGAGAATTCGCCATGACCGACTGCGCCATAAGACAAGCAAAACCTCAAGATGACCTCCAGTTTTCTGAGCTCGCGATGTTCACGAGACCCGAGCTTATGCTAGCAATATTCGGCCCAAACTCCCAACATTCCCAGCAAGTGGATTTTCGCCACAACAAATGCTGTTTCAGCTTCGAGCACACCTGTTTCATCGAAGAGAAAGAAAGAAATGCCGGTAGTACCCGGATGGTATTGGATACAGAAACGGATAATGAACGCGGGATTCAACTCTATCAACATCGTGGATACAGGATTGAATCGAAGTTACCTGCTCTTAAAACCACGGGCAGCGATTTCGAGTTATTTAAAATGAGCAAAGATTTGAACTAGTCGCGCTCAAAAATAAATCCAAAATGACTCCAAGGTATGTTAGAATAGTATCGCTTCCTATGATCAAAGACAGAATAAGCCAAATCCTGGAACAAACCACTATTCAGGCTCAAGAGGAAGGTCTTATACCTCATGTAGCGTTACCTGAGGTTGTCCTCGAACACCCCCAAAACCCTGATCACGGGGACTATGCGTCAACTATCGCGTTGAAACTTGCTCGGTCCGCCAAAATGAATCCTTTGAATATCGCCGAAGCCATAGCGGTAATTCTACCTCCAATTGATGGTGTTGAAGCAGTATCCATAGTACACCCCGGCTTCATCAACTTCGTTTTGAGTAACGATTGGCTTACACGTCAAATCGATCAGATACTGAACCAGGCCGACCGTTATGGCGATTCATCTCTGGGACACGGCATCAAGCTGCAACTGGAATTTGTCAGCGTCAATCCAACGGGGCCGCTTCATGTAGGTCACGGGCGGGGAGCAGTGTTGGGAAGCACCCTGGCCAATATTATGCAGGCTGCCGGTTACTCGGTTAGTAAAGAATACTACGTGAACGATGCTGGAAATCAGATGGGTAATTTCTACGCCTCTCTTTGGGCTCGCTACAAAGAAGCCGTATTGAACCTCCCTGCCGAGATGCCCCCGGATGGGTACTTCGGCGCATACATGATCGAGCTGGCTAGGGAATTCGAAGACGAGAAATCCAAAGTTGCCGACATGTCCGAAGAAGACGCAAAAGCATATCTGGGACAGCTCGGACTGGAAAAGATGCTGGGGAAAATAAAAAGTGATCTTGTGCGCCTGGGCGTGGAATTCGATACGTGGTTCAGTGAACAGACATTGTACAATTCCGATTATTTTGAGAAAGTTATGTCGCTTTTCAAGCAGGATAATCACGTAGAGGAACGAGACGGTGCGCAGTGGTTCATCTCTACGGGACTGGGCGAAGATAAGGATAATGTCCTTATCCGCTCAAGTGGTGTACCCACTTATTTTGCCGCAGATATCGCCTATCATCATAACAAGTTCTCCGAAAGAGGCTTCGATAAGGTTATCGATATTTGGGGTGCCGATCATCAGGGGCATGTATCTCGCATGAAAGCCGCTATTGGAGCATTAGGCATTTCCCCGGAAAAGTTGGAAATCATAATATCACAAATGGTAAGCTTGCGCCGCGGCAAAGAGTCAGTCAAGGTTTCCAAACGTACCGGTGATATGATCACACTCGCTGAAGTGATGGACGAAGTGGGAACCGATGTCTGCAGATTTGTATTCCTTTCGCGCTCTGCAAACAGTCAGATGGACTTTGATATGGACCTGGCCAAGAAACAATCGATGGACAATCCCGTTTACTATGTCCAGTATGGCCACGCCCGTATAGCAAGTGTATTGCGGCTAGCCCACGAAAAAGGTATCGACTATTCGCAGGGAAATGTTTCACTTTTGACCGAAGAGGCTGAACTGTATCTGATCAAGCAATTGACCATGTTCCCGGAGATCATAGAAGTCATGGCAAAAACCTTCGAACCCCAAAATCTTCCCTATTATGCCCAGGAACTTGCCACGAGCTTCCACAATTTCTATGAAAAATGCCGGATTGTGGGTGATGATGAGCAGCTCACGGCCGCTCGTTTAAAACTCGTCGAGGCGACGCGAATCGTTATGGCAAAGGCATTACGTCTTATGGGAATGAATGCCCCTGAACGGATGTAATCGCTCCATACCTTCGGTAACTCTATTTATCCCCTCTGTTCCGCTTGTGCTCTGCAACAAGCGGAGGCATAAACGAAAGCAATTCTTCCAGCATTGCCAACTGTTTTTCAGAGATAGAGCGCTTGATTTTAGCCGGCACTCCGGTAACGAAGGAATTATCCGGGATTTCCATCCCCTCCATAACCATCGAACCAGCGGCGATAATACAGTTGTCCCCGATCTTGCTATATGCCAGTAGTGTGGCATTATCACCAACCAGCACGTTGTTGCCGATCGAAAATGCTTCCACTACGGCTCCGTGACCGATAACCACACGGTCGCCTATACTTTTGGTGAAATGCACCGTGACATTGTCCTCAATGTGAGTATTGTTCCCGATAATCATCTTGCCCCCGTGCTTGCCTCCCGGCGTATCCCCACGAATCACCGCCCCCGGCCAGACACTGGATACCTCCCCGATTTCCACATCGCCCATGATATAAGCCGCATCGCTGATAAAACACGAGTCAGGAATGCTAGGCATCTTTCCCATATAACTTTCGAGCACTATCTTCCTCCCAAATCTCTACCGTTCAAGGTTTAGTATACAGGTCTTGAAAGTGCGGGTTCAACCGGCATGCAAGCTCCACAGCCTCGTCAAAACTTGCATTCACACGGGTGCAGATGTACAATGTTCATGCAATCAGATCGGGTCTTTTATATGTCAGACTCGGGAAGGGAATTAGGATGGACAAAGGTACATGGACAGTGAAAACAGGATTGGCCCAGATGTTGAAGGGTGGGGTTATCATGGACGTGGTCAACTCTGAACAAGCCAAGATAGCCGAAGAAGCCGGCGCTTGCGCAGTAATGGCATTGGACCGGGTCCCATCGGATATACGCGCCGACGGCGGAGTCGCCAGAATGTCAGACCCCAGCATGATCGAAGAAATCATCAAGTCGGTCAGCATTCCGGTGATGGCCAAATGCCGCATCGGGCATTTTGTGGAGGCTCAGGTTCTGGAATCGCTGGGCGTGGATTACATTGACGAATCAGAAGTCCTCACTCCGGCGGACGAAGCCAATCATGTCTGGAAGCACGGTTTCAAAGTACCCTTCGTGTGCGGCTGCCGCGATCTTGGCGAGGCATTGAGACGCCTTGGAGAGGGTGCGGCTATGATGCGAACCAAAGGTGAAGCAGGAACGGGGAACATTGTCGAAGCAGTGCGGCATATGCGATCCGCGATGGGGAGCATTCGCAAGCTGCAAAGCATGACCGAAGATGAACTCATGGCCGAAGCCAAAAAGCTCAATGCCCCCTTCGAGTTGGTTCAAGAAATACACCAAACAGGAAAGATGCCGGTAGTTAATTTCGCTGCCGGCGGCATTGCAACACCCTCCGATGCTGCATTGATGATGCAACTGGGGGCAGACGGCAATTTCGTCGGGTCCGGAATATTCAAATCATCTAACCCGGAGATCATGGCCAAAGCGATCGTTCAAGCAACAACGCATTATAACGATCCAGACATCATAGCAAAAGTTTCACGAAATCTGGGTAAGGCCATGCCGGGATTGGAAATCAAAGCAATTCCAGAGAACGAGTTATTGGCAACCAGAGGCTGGTAACCATTATTGTAACCCGAGGCTTCATCTAAAATGCCCAAAATAGGAGTTCTCGCCCTTCAGGGGGCCTTCATCGAGCATATTAAAATTCTGGAACAGCTTGGAGCTGAAGCGGTTCCGGTGCGCCTGCCTGAAGAACTCGAAGGCCTTGATGGGATTGTAATCCCCGGCGGAGAGAGTACAACCATCGGGAAATTGATGCAGGGGTGGAACATAACCCCTGTGCTCAAAGAGCTCATATCAAATGGATTTC
>JABHWQ010000269.1 GCA_018657655.1 Chloroflexota bacterium
CATTACCATCGAGCCCGACATTGAGGCAGCGGATGGACATTGCTAAAGGGGGCTTTCAATGATGCCAGCCTTGAGAAATCTGCTGGGATGGTCGGGCAACTTGCTCCAGTGGTCACGCCCTGTCACGGTAGGTTTGTGGCGCTGGACATCGATGTCAGCCCATTTGATAATTCCGTTACGAAGAAGGAGGGGATAAGCTGGACTTGCAAGAAGTGCATTGGCTATGCCCCCATTTTTGCCTATCTGGGGAAAGAAGGCTGTCTGGTGCATTTGGAGTTGCGACCGGGAAGTGACCATTGTCAGAAAGGAACGGAGGACTTCCCTGGTCAAGCGCTAGGCTATACCCGATTGATGACCGATGCGCCGTTGCTGGTACGCATGGACTCCGGAAATGATAGCCTCGGCAACATCAAGGTATGCCGATAAGGGAAAGCGGAGTACATCATTAAGCGCAATCTCCCCAACCTCCGGTGAGGGGAGATTTTCCTACGACGGTATACCTGGAACCGAAGAAACCCGGAATACCAGTCAACGGCCCGGTAACAAATCCAAGCATATTCTCCGGACCCAGGGGATCAACTCCCCCGCGCCGACGATCCCAGAGAATTCGAGCACCCAATCCATAGCCCCCCATGTAATCTCGGTAGAGCTTCTCATCCGGGGTTTCGGTTGTCAAAGTACCCGTGGAAAGATCTACAAACAAGATTTTGCCCATATATCCGTCAGCCATTGCACATCCTCCGCATATACTTCATGCTGGCAGTCCTTTTATACACTCGTTGTCTTCAGTACATCACTATGCCGAAACACGCGAAACGTCCGGGCGATACCACTGGTGATGCATCACCAAATGAGGTATTGAAATAATGCATGAGCACATTGCGCGGTGCATTTTAGACACTAATCTCCGAAACATACCGATGATACGTGGTAAACCGTCGAAAGGCCCGACATGCGCCACGGAACGATGCATATACCGCCAGTCCCGCGTCTCTTAGATCGCGCACGTGCTTATCGACAGGTTCCTCCTGGGTATCATTTGTTATAGGAATGAGAATTGGTTTATTTCCGATCTCCTGTTGTATTTCCAGCAAGCATTGAATAACTTCATCTTTCGTTGGGAACGGATCGCCGATACTAAAAAGTAAAGAGCCAATTCGTAGAATGATGACATCGACCTGTGGATCAGCAGCCAGTATGGGAATAGTTTGACGCATGATTGAAAGATCATGCATGAGAATTGGTAAGTCCAGCGGATTCATGATACCCTGATTGATCAGGTACACATGTTCAAGGAGCCTGTTTTGAGTTTGGAGTGAAAGTGGCGGGACCTCAATGCCCTCTTCAGCGCACATATCTCCCGCAGCCACAGTGTCACCACCACCGGCACCTACCACCGCTGCCCGCTTCCCGGTTGACGGATTCAAATTCAAAAACGATACAGCAATGTCCATCATCTCTTCGATAGAGCCAACCTTAATGGCTCCTGTCTGTTTGAAGAACGCATCCCAAATTTGCTTTTCACCAGCCAGCGATGCTGTATGTGATCTGGCAGCTCTGGCCCCTGCTTCAGTCAGCCCACCTTTCCATATGATAACCGGCTTTTTACGGGTTACACTTGTTACTGCTTCGCGAAATCGTCGACCATCTTTGATGCCTTCCAAATACATGCCGATGATTTTGGTTTGCGGATCATCGGCTAGATATTCCAGGAAATCAGAAGCATCCAGCATGAGTGCATTGCCATAGCTGATTACCTTGCTGACCCCGATGCCAACATGTGCAGTATTCAGCAGGAAGACGCGTGCATGTCCGCCACTCTGGGAAAGAAAAGCCATCGGACCAGAATCCATTGGCATCTCTTCGAACATCTGCATCTTGTCAGAAGGTACATGAAATCCCATACAGTTGGGCCCAATAATGCGAATATCCTCTCCCTGAGCGAGCTGTGAAATTTGGTCGGTTAGCTGTTGACCTTCTTCTTGACCGGTCTCAGCGAAGCCGGAAGTGCATATCTGAACATTTTTCGCGCCGGCTGCAATACAGTCCTCGACAGATCGCGGAACGATGTGAGCCGGTACTGTGATGGTAACCAGGTCCACTGGTTCAGGGATTGCGCTGACAGTCGGGTATGCGCGAAGGTCATCGATAAAATCTGCTTTCGGATTAACCGGATAAATGTTTCCCGGAAATCCGCCTTCCTGAAGGATTTTCAGTAGTTTATACCCGGTGTAGCCGGGATGTTGAAGATGATCGGTCCTTGAGACCCCAACAATAGCGATATTTCTCGGAGGGAATCCTTTACCAAAACCATTAGTATTGTTCATCCATTCTTTTCCTTAAACATGTTAGTTGTGTTTGGCCATAGCAATATTATACCTATTTATTCTCGTGATTTAGCAGGAGGTTGGCTACAGTGGATTGTTGCCAGGCTGACTCATATATCAGGTTCTGAATTCCGACCTCGTTTGCGGTTTTTCATGATAGTTTTTCGCACCCCGGCACCCATAGAGGTTACTGCCCACTTGCGCGGTAATTTAGTTAAGATGCGAATCGCCTGACGATTGAGAAAACCTGAGACATACACTGACCTTCTCCCCATTTGTTCGAGCCCGAGTTTGGCTACTTCCTGAGGGGATTTTAAGCCAGGCAGGTCTTCTCTCGCAATCCCCTGAGCAATGTGGGTGTCAGTATCTGTTGATCCGGGGGCCAGTACGAGGACATCAATGTTATTTCTTCGCAATTCGTTTCCCAGAGCTTCTCCCAATGACAGTACGAACGCTTTGGTTGCCGAATAAGTGGCGGACCACGGTACGCCAAAGAAACTTTCCATCGAACCTGTGAGCAGAATGCCACCCCGGCCCCTTTCGATTAATTTTGGTATGAAAGAATGTGTAATCAAAAGAGTAGCGCGACAATTGACATCGAGCATTTGCGAAAGCTTCTCTAGCTGGATTTCATGATGGAGTCCTTTCAATCCGAATCCTGCGTTGCTGATCACCAACCCGATATCTTTTCCTTCGCAGGCACTCAACAAGGAATCAAGGAAGTTGGCATCAGAGAGATCAAGTGAAATATGCTCAGCTTCCACTCCATATTGGTTGCGAAGATCCTCAACAATAGTTTGCAGACGATCAGTCCTGCGAGCAACGAGCACCACATTTAGCCCTTCAGCTGCGATAAGATGTGCGAACTGTTCCCCAATACCCGATGAAGCTCCAGTTACCAGCACCCATGGCCCATACTTCTGTTTGAAGTCTTTCGATAATGACATATCATAATCCGCCTTACCATTACCGTTTTTGCATTAATGAAGCGCTACCACGAAGGATTCCCGACTGGTATATTCTCGTTTCAGTAAAGCTATGATACCATCAAAACTACCTGGAGAGGGCACTTCATCCAGTAACGTGTAAGGGCATGTCTTCTACATTTTAGTGATTTGCGCTTCGTTTGGCCGAAACATGCACCACAGATCGAGTTCTTTCAATTTAGTCTTGGCCACAATTCGATAGCCAAAATACTCATACATCGGCACATTTGCCCGATTCCCCGTATCCAGGCTAACACCGATTGACGTCGGATACGCATTGGATAGTTCATGTACGGCATTGAGCAATGCTCTAGCATAACCCTTGCGCTGTTCATCGGGATGAACACCAAGTGCCGTCAAGTAGAAATGGGATTCATCCGGTATATGCTCGCTTGTCACTTGTGCATATTTCATCACACGCTGCATTACCTGCTCTCCGATGAATGCGCCAAATCTCATTTCGTACTGGCTCGGCTCTGGGTTCGGTTGTGACTCGATATCTGGTGGCTGGATACAAGACACCCCGACCAGCCGTGAATCACTCATCGCCCCCATAATAGCG
>JABHWQ010000413.1 GCA_018657655.1 Chloroflexota bacterium
GATCGGGCAGTTTTGCGGCGTGATAGCAATTCTGGCGAAATGAATATTTTGCCGTGCGAGAAAAGTTTTCCGGTAGTTATTTTCAGCAGAGATAGTACCGAGCGGACAACTGTTTTTAACGGTTGTCCGTTTCTGTATGAATACAAATAACATGCCTCTCCGGTACTCGAAACTGCTAGACTGGAACGTAATTTGCCGGTTTAAATGTGCGCGGAAAATAGATAATCACAAGGAGGTGATTTATGCAGGTTTCTTCGGTCGCGGTGCAGGGCGCATATTTTTATCAGGCAAAGCAAAATAATCAAGTCCAGCAGCAGGTGGCCTCCAGTACAAATTCCAAACGCAACGATTCTGTCGAAATCTCCAGCGAGGGCATGAAATTGTTCAACGCCCAAAGCATGTGTCCCGATGGGGAGCTGGACGGAGACTGTAGAAGTATAACCCTGGATAATCTCCAACAGCAGATGCAAGCCGACAAAGCTTGGATCGAGAACCAGCTTGACAGTCAACTGGGCCGTGGCGAGATTTCCAGCTATTCGTTAAAGATCGGTGGCGATGGCCGGGTGATAGTAGGCGGAGGTGAAAATCCGGAGCAAGTAGAGAAAATATTCGAAGACAATCCGGAACTTCGTGATCGGTTGGCAAGGCTCTCTGCTAACTCCAGCCTTGTCAGGGCCTTTAAGGAGCACTTGGAATTTGCCGAGGCCTACGAGGAAAACGCAACCGCGGCGATTAGTCAGTACGCACACCTGTTTAACGGCTCCAACCATCAGCAGACTGAATTTGAGTATGGCGAAAATGGGCTGGCGGTATTTTTGACGGGCTGAATCAGGCAGAGCGGGAATACATGAAATTTTAGCTTTCAGTTGTAAAGGTACAGGGCCGCCCAGCAAAGGGCGGTTTTTTATTGTATATTTTTTGTGGATTGCCAGCGGGAGAGTGATTTATTATCGTGTGGTACGGTTCAGAGCTAAGTGCAGTTTATATGGGATGGAGATCACAATGATCAAACTATTGGTATCTGGAATGTTTATTTGTTTGTTTGCAGCAGGCTCAGTTTTCTCTGCTGAAGATGACTGGGATTTGCTGACAATTATTCCAAAACAGGAGGCGGCCAGGGATAGCTCACTGGTGGCTTTCCTTGACTCGCTGGAAACAGCGATTGAAGGAAGGGACAGCGTGTTTATTTACGAACACTTTGCGGAAAGGGTGTTTGTCAGCGGTGGAGAATCTGCCAATATTGAAGGATTTAGGCACTTTTGGGAACCGCATGATCCGGGAAGCAATTTTTGGCCAAATGTAAAAAGGTCCTTGAAAATGGGTGGTAAAATTTCAATTGGGAACGAAGGGGTAGCTAGTTCATATTCAACGCCTTATATCTTATGGCCAATAGATCTTGTTTGTGAAAAAGTTGCGGAAGACGGAACGAGGTACACGATACAAATTCCTATGGATGAGAGCTGCTGGTTCGTTGAGGATACGTTTAGAATTTTGCTGGCACCTTCAGGATATCCTAATGAAACGCAACCTCCGGCGGAAATATTGGCAAATTTCAGGTTGGATGCCAAGCCGATTATCAGTGTTAAGTGGAACAGCGATAGAAGAAGCTATATTTCTTGTAGTGACATCCGAGGCTTGGGGCACGGTTGTAGGTTGGGTTTGCTCAAATCGAATGATACTTTTATGATTTCTTATTGTACTGGTCGGTTTCCTGATCTGGACATGAGGAGATAACATGCAACAATTCCAGGTGAGAACATCTGGCAGAACAGATTTGCAGGATATTACCACCGAGGTGCGCGATGCTGTTGGCAAGCTAGCTGTTTCCGACGGTGTGGTCACAATCTTTACTCCGCACACCACGGCCGGAGTGACAATCAACGAGAACGCCGACCCGGACGTGGTCCACGATATGCTGAAAGTTCTCGATGAGGTGATCCCGTTCAGCCACCCCGCCTACCGTCACATGGAAGGCAACAGCGCGGCGCATATCAAGAGCAGCCTGGTCGGTTGCAGCCAGAGCGTGATAGTGGAAAACGGACGGCTGCAACTGGGCACCTGGCAGGGGATTTATTTTGCGGAGTTCGATGGGCCTCGTACGCGCAAGGTGTGGGTAGCAGCGTCTGTTTAAATGGAGATTCGATGAAATTGATCAAAAGCATAAAATCCAGTTTAAAAAGAAGAATCAAGCAGGTGGTCTGTGGCGCATCGAAAGCCGAGGATCAGCGTATTTTCGCCGACTATCATGCGCTTGGCAGCTATGAAGAGCCGCGGGCGCGGGAAACCGCATTTATCACCACCGATGGCCGGGAGATACCAGTCTATTCCGATTACCGCTACCGGATCAAGCCGGGCTGGAAATACTTCCGCGAAATGGCTTTGCTCGATCAGTTGTGTGCACGGGGATTCGGTTCGGAGCAGGACAGGCAATTTCTCAATGCAGTTGCGGGCAGCAGGACTTTGACTGCAGAACTGAGCACTGTCCGGAGCAGGCTGAATCACCTGCTAATAAAATATCCGGAACTATTTATCAAGCAGGAAATCGACAATATCCAGGTACCGGTACTTAAACCGTCAGCCGCTGAAATTGAATCAAGAGTTTCCTCGCTGGCCCAGTACCATCGTAATATCCTGGCTGACCTTCAGGCCA
>JABHWQ010000264.1 GCA_018657655.1 Chloroflexota bacterium
ATCCTGATGACAAAAGAACTTGACCGAATACTCAAACGGGGTGTAACCGAAGTCATAGTTGAAGAAGAACTCAGGCGCATGCTTGAATCGGGCAAGCCGTTGCGCCTCAAGGAAGGCTTCGATCCCTCGCGTCCCGATATACACCTTGGACACGTAGTAGGGTTGCGTAAATTGCGCCAGTTCCAGGAGTTGGGCCACCAAGTAATTCTCATTGTTGGCGACTGGACGGCTCAGATCGGTGATCCTACAGGCCAATCGCAAATGCGCAACATGATAAGCGCTGAAGAGGTCCGGTCCAACGCCGAGACATATATGACCCAGTTCTTTAAGGTGGTTGACCGAGAAAAGACAGTGGTTCGCTGGCAAAGTGACTGGTTCGGGAAATTCAGCATGGCTGATGTCATCAGTCTAACCAGTAAGTTCACTGTGGCCCAGATGCTGGCTCGTGAGGATTTCTCCAAGCGATATGCAGCCGGACATCCTATCGGAATCACCGAACTCTTGTATCCGCTGCTTCAGGCCTACGATTCGGTGATGATCGAATCGGACGTTGAATTTGGCGGGATCGATCAGAAATTCAACTGTCTCATGGGGCGCGAATTACAGGAGATGATGGGGCAAAAACCACAGCAGGTCTTTTTCACACCGTTACTGGTTGGGACCGATGGCAAGATGAAGATGTCCAAGAGTCTGGATAACTACATCGCCGTGGATGATCCTCCCAACGAGATGTATGGCAAGGTAATGTCTCTTCCGGACGAACTGATCATCGATTATTTTGAACTGATCACCGATGTTTCGGACGAAGAGTTGAATGAGTATCGAAAGATGCTGGCAATAGATTCCATGAACCCCATGGTTATCAAGAAACGCCTCGCGCAAGTGATCGTCAGTGAATTTCATGACGCAGTCGCAGCCGATACGGCGCAAACAGCGTTTGAAAAACAATTTCAGATGCGTGGGGTTCCAAATGAAATACAAGAGATTCGAATTTCATTTAATGAATACATTGATTCTCGGATTGAGCACCCACCTTCGGATTTACTTGAAGCAGTTAAGGTAGAGGGTTCAAATACAGTACGAGGTGCTGTTAGCTTAGCACATATCTTGAGTCGTTACGGAGTAGTTGAGAGTAATTCTCAGGCAAAGAGACTTATTGCTCAGGATGCCGTTAGTCTCATTTACCCTGATGGTCAAAAGAGTGTTTATCGAGAGGGAATGTATATTCGAGATGGCATGATTATAAAAGTAGGTAAGCGCCGCTTTGCTAAGATTGTTAACGCTGACAAGGATTAAGAAGCGTTCTTTAAATTTTATTCGAGGAGACAAGCCACATGACACCAAAAACACATGCCGAAGTTTATCAGGAATATGAGGAGAAAAAAGGGAAAATACTGGCTCAGGGTGGTGAAAAGGGGGTTGAGAAGCAGCATAAAGACGGTAAAATGACCGCTCGAGAAAGAATCGATTATTTCTTCGATGAAGGAACTTTTACCGAAATCGGAATGTTTGTAAAACATCGCACAACCGCTTTTGGCCTGGATAAAAAAGAGATTCCGGCGGAAGGGGTAATCACCGGGTTCGGAAAAGTGAACGGACGTAGTGTTGTTGTTGCCGCTGAAGACTACACCACAATGGCCGGCACCTATGGTGAAGGTCATGGAAAGAAATTTGCCCGGGCCGTTGATTTCGCTAAGGAGAAAGGCTGTCCTTTCGTGGGTATGAATGATTCCGGTGGCGCCCGGCTTCAGGAAGGGATGGACACGCTGGAGGCCTACGGGTGGCTGTTCAATGCCCAGATAAGAGCTTCGGGGATCATCCCTCAGATCGCCCTTTTGATGGGGCCTTGTCTTGGTGGACAGGCCTATCATCCTATCATGCAGGACTTCCTTATTCAGTGCAAAGATACTGGTTTCATGGGAATCGCTGGTCCGGCTTTTGTTAAGACTCAGATTGGTGAAGAGATTACCCTAGATCAACTTTCCGGCTGGCGGGCCCACGCGGTCAAGTCCGGGCAATCCCATATGCTTGCCGATGACGACAAGGATTGCATGGACAAGGCCAAAGCGCTGCTAGATCTACTGCCATCAAATAACCAGCAAAAACCGCCTATCAAAGAGACCAGCGATGATCCCAATCGGGAAATCCCGGAATTAAATGAGATCGTTCCGGTTGAGCAATTTCGGCCCTTCAACATGATGGATGTTATCAGCAGGATTGTTGACGATGGCTCCTTCATGGAAACGCTGGCTCTTCACGCCACCAATCTTATCACCGGTTTTGCCCGCTTCAATGGCCGTACCACCGGTATTGTAGCCAACCAGCCGATGCAGAAAGCAGGAATGCTTGATATTGATGCTTCCGACAAACTGGCCCGGTTTGTCAGAACCTGTGACCTGTTCAACGTCCCGGTCGTGACTTTGGTTGATTGCCCTTGCTTTATTATCGGGTCTGATGCTGATTGGCGTGGCATCCTGCGTCATGGCGCCAAGACGCTCTATGCATGGTCCGACGCCACTGTGCCGCTGATCTCGATCATTTTGCGCAAATCATACGCAGGAGCGCATTACGGTATGCTGGATAAATCCATCGGTGCTGACCTGGTTTGGGCCTGGCCGCAATCACAGATCACCATCGTCGGTGCGGCCACCGCTTCCAGCGTCATCTTTGCCAAGGAGATCAAGAACTCCGAAAACCCGCAAGAAACCGCGGCCAAGCGAATGCAGGAGTACAGTGATCTCTACGAGAATCCATATGTCTCCTCGGAGAGGGGATACACAGACGGCATTATTATGCCTGCCGAGACCCGCAAGTACATCAACATGTCGCTTGACTCACTAGAGAACAAACAGGAATCACGCCCTTGGAGGAAGTACTCAAATATTAACCTTTAGTGCCAGGACGCGTTTTTAGTTCAAATCGAAAAGAGGGGGGCTTTTACCCCCTCTTTTTTTGTATTAAGATTGTTCGTAAGGAAAATTGGTGATTACACCAATTGCCTTCTGATTCTCTCTACGTTATGATATAGCAAATCAAGGGGTGTGATCATGCATCAGGAAAACATCCGAGATATGTATACTGCGGTTGAAGATGGCCGTGGATTTGATGTAATCATCGTTGTCTCTTCCAATAAAGATCAGGCCAAATTCTGGCAGAAACGCCTTGAGGCTACTAAAGGTTCTGTGATTGGCCGAGGAACAGAAGTGATATCGGTGGAAGAGGATTGGTCTGGCGGCGCAGGCCAGCTGCTGGGTACACTCTATGCCTGGAATAAGGCAGAGACTGCCCAAAGGTTGATGCGAATTCTTCAAAGTGGGCGCAACATTGCCATGTATCATACGGCAGGCAAAGGGACCCGTATGGCTCCACTTCCGGCTGCAGAGGCCAATAACAAATCTGCTATCAAACTCCCGCGCATGATTTATGTCAGCGGTAAGAAAACCCCTATGACCGTCCTTGAAGCTGTAATATTCCAGACGGATATTTTTGCGGCTACTCGACAGGGGAGATTGTGTGTTTTTTGGGGTGACCAAGTGTTCATCCCTTCCAAGCTGGTGGATTGTGCCCGGTCGCATCATGCTGAGATCATGGATATTCGATCTGAGGTACCGCCAGATGAGGAAACGTGGCGAAGAGACTGGCAGAGCTATGGTCTCATCATTCCCACTTCTGATGGCCAGGCTCTACAGAGGGAAAAGCAGAGTTGGGATGAACTCAATGCCTTGATTGATCAAGGTGTAGCCAGACCGAATGAACATGGAAAGGTTTCATTGGGGAAGAGTCTCGGCAGTTTTACTGTCTCCAGCGCATTCCTTTCTTCCTTGCTGGAGGAGTTCAGTTTTGAACTGTCCCAGAAGCAAGGGAAGATGGATACCGATCCGGACCTCTGGATGCCTTTGACATCAAGTCGGGATGATTATATATCCAGAGGAGGAGACGAGTTTCATTGGGATCGAATCGATGAGTTCAAACAACGGTTCCTGTCCCAAAACAAGCAGGGGCTCAAATTGTTCGGGGACAAAGATATCGGGAGTGATACCCTCTGGTGGGATTATGGCCAGGTCCGATTATATCACCATAATTTCCTGAAGGCACTGGAAGAATCGGCAGAAGGAGATTGTCTGAGGAAATTCTACAACCTTGAAAACCACTGGGTACGAAAGTCAAGTGAAGATGGGCTGACGGTTGAGAATTCAATACTGGTAGATGTCCAGGCGAAAGGGAAAATAGAGGGCAGTGTGTTAATGAATGTGAGTGGTGACAAGGTCGATATTTCAAATTCGGTTATTGTTGACAGTTCCCTTTCTCAAATGCGGGGCAAACAGACACTTCTATACAATTGCATCGATATCGAAGGTTTGAAACTGCCGCCCGAGACGGTGATGGCCGACGTATTTATGCCTTCTCAAGGCCGTATTCGGATGAAGACCGAATTAGTGCGCGATGGGAAAGAAGACTGGGATAGCGTTATTCCCGGTAATCCGTATTCTTTTGGTGCTTTGAGTAGAGCCGTAAGCAATCAGCTTGCAGCTGGGTTTGTAGCTGAGAGGGAAAGGTGGATGATCTTTCATGAGCATCGGGAGAAGTTGCCGCAGCTGTTGAAGGGATTAACCAGGAGCTTCATCAAACCTGCCATCGATAATCTGGTGGAAACCGTGTGGGGTGGGGACTACATCGAAAAAACCAAAGGATTGACTCCATCGGGCAGGAACATCGGGGAATCCTGGGAGTGCTCAACACATAATCGGCATCCATCAACAGTTGTATTTGAAAACGGCTCAAAAATACCATTAAGTGATCTCATAAATCTAGCTGGCGAAGATGTCCTGGGGCGGCGAATTACACAGGAATTTATGGGACAGCTTCCGGTGTTAGTCAAATTTCTCGATGCCAGGGAGGATCTTTCGGTTCAGGTACACCCCTCGGATGAGAAAGCCACAGAGCTTGGAGAAAACGATACCGGCAAAACGGAAGCCTGGCTGATACTACATGCAGAGCCGGGTGCTGTGGTGTACCTTGGTTTCAAAGATGATGTTGATAAAACAGAGTTTGAAAAAGACCTCTCTTCTCCTGATATAAACATAGCTGAAAAATACCTGAATGCCATTCCGGCGAAGGTTGGTGACGTGCTGTTCAATCCAACCGGAGCGGTGCATGCCATTGGGAAGGGAGTGTTTCTGGCTGAGATTCAACAGTCTTCCGGGATTACATATCGCGTCTGGGATTGGAACCGGGTTCCCAAACGAGCGCTTCATATCTCTCAAGCAATGGAATCTCTCAATTTCAGCAAGACAACCAAGGCAGATTTTGAATTGCATCCCAAGCAACTCAGCGATAACGAAGAACGGCTGATCGATGATTTCTACTTTACAGTAGATCGCATAACTCTTTCATCAGGCGGCAAACATACTGTGGATACCAATGGAGCTTTTCAGGTTTTGACCTGTCTTGAAGGAAAGGCCGAACTTAGCAAGGGGCGTTCCAAAGCGACCCTCTCCGGTGGGGAATCATTGCTTGTTCCGGCTACTTTTGAGAAATACAAGATAGTTGCTACTGAAAATTGTGTGATCCTGAAATCGTTCGTGCTGGTGCCTCAGCAAATCGATCCGGTGATCTTTCAGACCTACGATGTTAGAGCTGTAGCTAACCAGTATCTTTCAGATAGGGTCTGTTACTATCTCGGTAAGGGTTACGGAACATTTGTCAGAAGGTTCAACGATGCTTCCTCCGGTAAGCTTTGGGTGGCCGTTGGGGGAGGAGTCAGGCTTTCCACTGAAAGAATCCGCAAACAGGTAATCAAGGGAATCATTTCCACGGGTGTCAATGTATATGATGTTGGAGTTACGTCAACTCCGGAACTCTATTTCTCCATTCCGTACATGAACGTTGATGGGGGAATTAACCTCACTGCCAGTCACAATGAATCAGAATACAATGGCCTCAAACAGGTAGTGCGGAGCGAAGATGGTTTCATAACCAGTATCAATGCGGAGCAGATGCTGGAAATCAAGAGATCGGTGCTAGAGGGCGATTTCCTTGATGGTGAAGGTAGGTGCGTCAAAGTAGAAGAAGGCGAGGTAGTTCGATATCACAACGAGATGGTTAAAGCTAATTGCCGATTGGGACGTGAGTTATGGATCGATTTGCTTGAAATTTGGAGGAGTCGAGGACTCAAAGCTCTTTTAAATATTACCTCTAAAATTGAATTCCCAACAGCTTTGAATGAAGAAAGATGGAATAGAATCAGGAAAGCCCTTGGACTGGAGGAAGGGTGTGTACAACCCCCTACTGCTATTGAACACCCGTTTGAAGGGATAAAAGTTGTCATTGACTTTGGCAATGGTTCTGCATGGAGAACAAAGTCGGTTTACTCCGATCTAGGGGCTGAAGTGGTTGCCATCAATGAGGAGCCGGATGGGTCTTTCCCGGCCCATATTCCCGATCCAATCAAGGCTAAATATCGCAAACAGCTTGAATCGGCGGTAAAAAAAGAGGCTGAGGGTTGTTCCAAAGAAGTGTTGGGAATCGGGAATGACGAAGATGTGGACCGTGTGATATATGTGCGAAGGGATAGCCGGGTCGTTGAGGGGGACAGGACTCTGGCCATACAGGCAAAAGCGATCGTCGAAGATCACATCCGAAGTGGAGGCACGAGTAAACCTCGATTCATGGGCGAAGTGAAATTTTCGCGAATCACCGAAGAGTGCATCACTGCCAGCGGTGGCGAATACATCATGAGTCCCACTGGGTTTGCTTTCATTAAGGATGGTGTAAAGGCTTTGATGCAGGCGATAAAGGCCGGTGATTCCCAAGTAGAGTTGTTTGGCCATAAGATCGACCTGAGTGAGAACAAAGAACCGATAGCACTTGCAGCTGAACTCTCCGGGCATCAAATGTCGGGGCACGAGGAAAACTGGATTTTTGATGATGCAACGCTTGCGGCAACCAAACTGATCTCAGTTATAGCCAGTGGGTTAAAGGAAGGGAAAACGTTTATTGATATCGATGAAGCGGTTCCGAGGTATCCGGCTACCCCTGAGTTAAATATTCGACTGAGTACCAACATCCTTGCGGAAAAAGAGGAAGTTGTTGAAGTGATGGTGGATATCTTCCAAAAGAAAGGGTACACCATCGATACCACTGATGGCGGTCTCATCAAATGGTTCGACAAAAAAGAACAGTGGATGGGGCAGGCGCTGGTTCGCAAATCGAATACACAACCGATGATCATCTGCCGGGTTGAAGGGCGAAGTGATGATGCCAAACAGGCCATCGAGGATGAGTTCTTTGCTGAACTGTCAAAGGTTTCCACAAAATCAGTTCCCAATCTTGATCTATCTTCGGATGATTATATTCGAGGCATATTACCCCGGATTCAGTAGCAGCAGGTACTAGTTTACCTGCTTGCCACTGATCGTTCACCCTAACCATAAATTGGTGTTCTCCACGTTTCATTCACGTTGGTATGCATGCTAACATCAGTCTGGAATACTTCTATTTGTCCCGATGTGAGGGGGAATATGGTAAGGTGGACATTCTTTCTAGCAGCAGTTTTACTGGCGGCCCTGCTATTCCCTGGCATAATCTCTGCACAACCAATGATGAGCGGATTCCAGGGAACTGTCACTGCCGGTGGCGAAAGCATACCGGATGGCACAGTGATCTCCGCCTGGATCGATGGAGTTAAGCTGGCTCAGGATGAAACCAGTAATTCCGAGTATGCTTTGTTCATAAGCGGTGATTATACAGAAAAAGCAGTGACATTCCAGGTTGGTAAGTATGAGTCTGAACAGACGGCTACCTGGACACGGGGCGAGACTGTCACTGTAAACCTGAGAATCAACTCCTGGCCTTTCCAATGCGATTTCTATGGCGCGGTGACGGTTGATGGTCGGCATGTACCGGATGGTACAGAAGTATCGGCGTGGGTGGATTTGGCCAAAGTACAGACCTCTACCACCATTGATTCCATGTACAGTCTGGTTGTTCCCGGTAACTACACTGGAAAAGCAGTAGCTTTCAAAGTCGATGCCTATTACGCTACTCAAATCGTCGAATGGCAAAGAGGTGAGGAACTTGAGACGAACCTTTCGGTGAGTCTTGGTCCTTTGGTGTGTGGCTTTTACGGTTCGGTAACGCTGGATGGCTATGCTGTTCCCAGCACAACGGAAGTCACAGCTTGGATTGATGGTTTCAAGGTACAGACTACCAATAGCGGTTCGGGTACTTATGCATTGAATATTCCAGGCGACCATACTGGCAAACCGGTTTCTTTTAAGGTCGGGAGGCAACTGGCCAAAGAGAAAGCTGTTTGGGTGAGAGGTGGGAATGTACAGAATACTTTGACTGCTATTCATACTGGTCCAATTGGTGTGACGATAGACATTTCTGCTCCCGAACTTGAACCGGGTGATGAGTTCACCCTCACCGTACGAGTTGATCCCAATGGGCACGGCATAAGCGGTGGTGAAGTTGCAATTCTGGCTCTTGATACTGAAGTGATGGAGATCCTTTTGGATGGGGTTGTACCGGGCGATCTTCTCGGTTCGGATCCAATCGAAGGAGTCAAAGAAAAGACCAGTTCAAGCAACGGGGACAACCTGAACTATGCACTTGCGCGCAAAGGCGATACACCGGTACCTACAGGTGCCAATTCA
>JABHWQ010000415.1 GCA_018657655.1 Chloroflexota bacterium
CTCGCTCATGCCCCCGGCGAGTGTATCGCGGGCAAGTCCGGCATTGTTAACCAGTATGTCCAGCTTGCCGAATTTCTCAACTGCAGTGTTCATCAGTTTCTGAGCTTCTGCGAGACTGCGAATATCTGCAATGCAATAGGCCGCTGTTCCGCCCTCTGATTCAAGGTCCTTCACTGCTTCGGCGGCAACTGCTTCATCAACATCATTGATGATTACACTTGCGCCCTCACGGGCAAAAATTCTGGCAGTCTCCTTCCCGATGCCTCTGCCGGAACCTGTAATAACTGCAACTTTGCCTTCCAGTCTGCCCATTCTTTCCTCCTTTCTTTATGTGACATATTCTATTAGCTGTCATAAGTCGATCACAATTGCTGAACGAAAAACACCCAAAATGGTACCTGTTTCAGGCATGTTGTGGAGATATCTAGTAAGAATGTTGAGGGAAGTGTCCACTGTTACCATGATTATAGCAAAGATACTCAAGTCTGACGACACTCTGGTAACTTGACAAATAGCACTATTGTAGAATCTGACCACAGGAGATTCAATATGCTGATAGCGATTGACGAGAACGATGAACGTCCAATTTACATGCAAATTGTGTATCAGGTTAAGGAACAGGTTCAATCCGGTGATTTGAAACCCGGTGACACGCTACCGTCAGTACGAGAGTTAGGGGAAAGTCTTGGCATTAATCTCCATACGGTACACAGCGCATATAAAAGATTGCGAGAACAGGGTGTTATCACTCTCAGGCTTGGACAGCGAGCGAAGATAGCGAAGCTTCGAGAGAGCCCGGCAAGTTGTGAGGAAGTCGAAGCTGTTCTGGGGACTCGTTTGAAGGAATTGACTACAGAGGCATTTCATTTGGGAATATCGCTAGATGAATTACGCAGTCTTTTTGAAAATCATCTTGAGGTAATACAACACAAGGGGGTATAGAAATGAACAAGAAACTGGTTCACCCACTCTGGACCCATCTACCTGGGTTTTTAGTACTAGCAGTGGTGATTGGCTATTTGATATCAGCGTTGCCTTTGCCAGATGAAGCCCCAATCCATTTCAATTTTAACGGCATTCCAGATGATTACAGTTCACCGTGGATTGTTGTTGGGATTGTGGTGGGACTCTCATTAATGTATATTTCAATCTCGATTATCATCGATGAGCTATGGGCTCGACAGGAAAAACAGAAAAGCTTTAATTGGTTTGCGCCGTTTGATGACATCACGGTTGGACTTCTTGGGGGAGTTTTCATTGGATACATTCGAAAGATTGATACGCTTGATTTTACGTTTGATTTCCCGTGGTTAGAGGTGTTGCTTATGGTTGGGCTGGCTTTGATATTAGCAGTAATCACCGAACGCGCTCGGCCTTATCGTCCATATGAAGAACACTTGGAAATCGAGGACGTGTCCGGACTAGAATCAGAGCTGGCAAAACGGCTCAGAACAGGACAAAAGATCGCCTATTGGGAAAATCAGGACCCGGCTTATATGAGGCTGTTATCAGTTCTGTTGCCGTTAATTATGTTTGGCGGAGCTGTAGCAAATTGGGCTTCGGACACAACAGCCTCGATTCTTTTGTTAGTGCTCGGACTTCTGTTCCCCGCTTTTTTTGGTGGGATGAGAGTGCTGGTTACGCGAGACACATTGAAAGTGAAATTAGGTGTTCTTGGAATTCCACTGGTCCGTCTGAATATTTCGGATATTGATGAAGCGGAGGTATTCTCTTTTTCACCCCTGCGTGATTTCGGCGGCTACGGTATTCGAATGAATCGGAGGATGAAGGGTTATTTTTTCGGGGAGACAAAGGTGTCAAAGTTACTACCCGAAACCAGAAGAAGCCGATAGTGATAGGGTCTGATAATCCTGAGAAACTGGCTGCGATCATTCGCGCATTGATCGAGGATGCGGCAGCCTAGATATCCAGCCCGCCGCTGGCAATAATGACCTGCCCGGTGATGTAGTTGGAGTCTTTTGATGCTAGAAATAAAGCAACGGGTGCAATGTCCTTTTCAGGATCTCCCCAGCGTCCCAAAGGAACTCGGTGTCCGAACGTTTCCTTGAGGTCATTCGGCATCAGATCTGTTAAGGGGGTCAGTGCGAAAGGAGAGATAGCATTGACGGTGATATTGTATCGAGCGAACTCTTTGGCATTCGACTTGGTAAGTCCAATAATTCCCGCTTTTGCTGCACTGTAATTGGCCTGACCGGGATTACCTCGCAATCCCGCTCCTGAGGTGAAGTGGATAATCTTACGGCATGTGACTGGTTTTCCTTCATTGGCTTCACTTTTGGCTATATTGATCATATGTGCGACGGCGTACTTGGTGCAGTAGAAAGTACCGTTGAGGCAAACATCGATAATTTCGTGGAAATCTTTTTCCTGCATCTTAACGATGGACATATCTCGGTAATTTGCCGCTGTGTTTGCCAAAATATCAATTCTACCGAATGTCCGGACGGTACCGTTTACCATACGTTTGACCTGGCTCACTTGAGTAACGTCGGTGGGAATCTGGATAGCCGTTCCCCCGGCATCTCTAATTTCCTTAACCACTGACTTGGAAGCTTCCTCGTTGATATCGGCTACTACTACCTTTGCGCCTTCGAGGGCAAATAGTATCGCAGCGGCCCGTCCGATTCCATATTTGGAACCGGAACCGGTGATAAGGGCTACTTTGTTTTGAAGTCGATCGGCCATTCTATTCTATACAACAACCTCCCCACGGTTTACCGAAGGGAGGTCTGGTTTGCTTTTAGATGAATAAAACCCGTTTCCTATTCTTTTGGCGGTTGCGGTGGTGCCGGATTTACAATGCCTTCGCCCAAAGTCTTAGGGAATATCTCGGCGATTTCATCGATGGTCCAGCTTTCATTGGGCGCGAAGATTGAACTCTCCATTATCGGAGCGGGTGAGTACTTGCTAACTTGCCGTCCACGGACAAAGAACGTCTGGCCGTTAACATTGGCGGCTTCTTCGCTGCAGAGCCAGGTGATGAATGGAGCGAAAGTATCGGGATTTTCCATCAGGTCGCCAATTCTAGCAGTCGTATTGATTTGCTTTTCGTCTCGTTTTCCACGACTGGCCAGAACCTCGTCGGTCACTGTCAGCCGGCTGGCAGCACCGGGAAAAATCGTATTGACAGTGATGCTCTTCCTGCCCAGATCGCGGGCGGCGCAACGGGTCATTCCCAGGATACCGGTCTTGGCGGTACCATAGTTGACCTGTCCCACATTTCCGAGGGCGACTCGTGAGGACATATTGATGATCCTGCCATAACCCTGCTCCCTCATCAGAATGGCGGCACGGCGCAAACAGTAGAAGTATCCATATAAAAAGACCTGCATGATATCGTCGAATTCCTCATCGGACATTTTCCAGAGCATGCGGTCTTTTAGGAAACCGGCATTGTTAACCAGAATATCGATCTTGCCAAAATTTTCGACAGCCGCATTGATAAGACCTTCTGCTTGTTCTTTGACGGTGATATCAGCAGCAACCGCAACAGCCTTCTGTCCCAGCGCTTCGATCTCCGCAACAACTTCCTTACACTTATCTACATTACGCGCATTGACTACGATGTCAGCGCCTTCTTTGGCCATATCGATGGCCAAAGCCCGGCCAATTCCCATGCTGGAACCGGAAATGACGGCCACTCGGCCTTTCAGTCTGTCACCCATTGTATAAACTCCTTTAAGCTTTAGAATCAACCCCCTCTATTCCCCACTCTTGGGGGAGGGAAGGGGACCGGGGGCCCCCCCCGGCAACCCCCGGCAGGATCAATCCTGCACCTGGGCAATATTTACATCAATTGGCCGCCATCCACGTTGAGTGTCTGTCCGGTGATATGGCTGGCGAAATCGGAGGCCAGGAAGGCGACCACATTGGCAACTTCTTCGGGTTGCCCGATTCGGCCCAGAATTATCTCAGTTCGGGATTTGTCTTTGGCGGCTTCATCCATGGCGGCCACCATCTCGGTCTCGATAAGGCC
>JABHWQ010000416.1 GCA_018657655.1 Chloroflexota bacterium
AGGGCAATTCGGTCCCACAGCACCCGGTCAATTTGGATCAGCAGTGCCAGGGCAATTCGGTCCTACAGCACCTGGTCAATTTGGTGCAGGTGCTCAGGCTATGCCGGGGCAGCCAATGATGCAACAACCAATGCAGCCAATGATGCAGCAACCAATGCAACCGATGATGCAGGCGCCACAGGGCATGCAGGGTTCTCAACCTATGGTTCATAATCATACTCACAAAAGGGACTACCCTGAAGATTTTGATGAAGAGGAAGGGGGGTTGGGTGATACCCGAGAGTCATATACTCGTCAGGGTGGAGCTCGCCAAGATCGCAGGCCATCCAGTGGCCAGGGAACACGCCCTGGTAGGAGAATGTCAGCGGAAAGAGATGACTCAGATGAGGAAAGAGGCCGCAGACCTGCCCGTCGGTTAAATGCCGGCAAGCGTCGTCCCGGAGAAGGCTGGATTACGCATACTGAAGCAGAGGAAGAAACTGCCGCAGAGGGCCAAGAGGTAAACCTGATGACCTTGATTGGCTTGGTGAGGTGGGTGGAAAAGAGTATTCAGAAGATAGGTAAAGAAAGAGTAGAAGCAATTGTGGAAATATACCGAACGGCAGGGTATCTTCCTTCAAGTTACAACGATACTATTCCCCAGGTCATTCGTCTGGCTGATGATGAGAAGCCGGAAGGGGTGATAACCATGGGGGATTCTATAAGTGTTTTGCTTCAACTCGATAGCCTCCTGGGAGGGAAATTCAAAACCGAATCAGCGGTTCTTTCCACCCTCTTTGGTGATGATGGAGGCTATCCGTGGACAAAGCAATAATCACCGTTCTTCTAATTATAGCCGGCGTGGTTTGTGTTTCATTTATGTTCAATGCCATTTATCCGGCTATTAACCGTGGCAGTGATGCCGTAGTCAGTATGACTTCGGTGGTGGATGACAGGATCAAGACCCAAGTTGATGTTATCCACACTGTAAGCGAATACGACCCCAATAATGGTCCCTCTTTTTGGAATGATACCAATTCCAATAGCACCTTCGATATTTTTGCCTGGGTGAAGAACGTGGGTACCTCCCGTATATTGGGCGTGGAACAAAGTGACATATTCTTCGGAACGGCAGGGGATTTCGAAAGAATACCGCATGAGGATTATGCTGCTGGGGTAAAGCCGTACTGGCAAGATAGTTTAGAGGATAGCACTACCGAGTGGGGACCCGGAAAAACCATGAAGGTCACCATTGTCCACTCAGGTAGCTATGGTGGTTCAGGACTTTCCGATAATACAACTTATCTCGTCAAGTTGATCATACCCAATGGCATAAGTGACGAGACATATGTAAGTTGGTAGCGTTGGCCCAATCATCTGATAACAGTATGAGCCGGAGTAGCAATGCTCGAAATGGTGGCTGGGACTTTCGATAGAATCAGGGTGATTTATGGAAAATGTACTTGTTGCCATATGTTGTATTGCCCTAATACTCTTTGGGGCGATGACTATAGCGCAAAGTTCTTTGTCGTCTACAGACGCTGTGGCAGTCGCATGGAAAGAAATGGAGAAAACCTCCGGAGAGATAGCCAGGACTAAAATATCGTCTCTGGGAGCAACAACGTCCGATGGTATTACCATCGATATGACTCTGGAAAATACCGGGGAAATCAAATTGGAGGATTTTAAAAAGTGGGACGTTATCCTCCAGTACTATGATATCTCTGATAATTATTTGATCAAGCGATTACCATATACTTCCGGTGCACTTGGCAACGACGAATGGACTGTAGAGGGTCTTTACCTCGATGCCAGCGAGAGTAGCGCTGAGGTTTTCGAACGAGGGATTTTCAATCCTGATGAGGAAATGAAGATTCGGATGCAGGTCAATCCGGTGGTGGGTACACCGAGTGCCAATTTAGTGAAAGTAGCTGCTCCTAACGGAGTTTCGACCTCTGCGATCTTCACCCGATAGAAGTGTAATACGTATGGATTTTGGCTGGAAGACGCGATTTTTGGGAATTAAAACTTGATGAAAAAAGAAGTCCGTAATCTCCTTATTGTCTTGATAGCCTTCATGATAATGGCCACCGCAATGGTAAAAATTATCGATCATGAGGCTGATAACCGGGTATCGACTCTTTCGCTAACTGACGTAGTACCACCATCAGGCGATGTGCTGTTTATGGTAGAGAGTAGCCCTTACGCTCGATATCTCAGAAGTGCTGTGGGAATATATTATGATGGGACAAGTTGGGATTTGCCCAAAATCACTGAAGTGTATCAATATCTTGATGGAGCCTCCGGTGCGAGTACCGTGGTTTCCCCCGATCCCGCCCATCTCTCACGCAGCTATCGGGATTATAACAGAGATGGGCTGAACGAGCTCTCCGTGCTGGATGCTCCTGACTGTCTTGAGTTGCCGGACAACATTACAGAGAGGGTGAAAGAACTCTCACTCAGGATCACGAGTGGTATGCCTACTCCATTTGAGAAGGCCAAGGCAATAGAGACATTCCTTCGGGTCAGGTTTGAATATCGGATGGACTATGAACCTCCACCGCCTGGCTGGGAACCAAATGACTGGTTCCTGTATGAGACAAGGGAAGGAATCTGCGGCAATTTTAATTCTGCTTTTGTGATACTGGCGCGAGCGTCCGATATTCCGGCGAGATTGGCGGCTGGCTATTATCTGATGCCAGGTAACAGGCAATCTCAGCCTGTGTATCCTAGCCAGGCTCATGCCTGGGCTGAGGTAGGATTTGAGGATTTGGGGTGGCTGGCCTTTGAAGGGGTTCCCCAATAGAATATAACTGATTGGCCAAGAGGATTGCTATGGCATTTTTACTAGACGACGAAAAAGAAAAAAAAGAGATAACCACCGGAAGCGCTGAGATTGATAGGAAAATGGGAGGTGGCATTCCTTCAGGTTCCCTCACACTTATTGAGGGGCAGTCGGATGCGGGCAAATCCGTACTCACTCAGCAGATGATCTGGGGCTCACTTGCTTGCGATTGCAGATGTACCTTGTTCACTACCGAAAGCACGGTAAAGAGCCTGATGAAACAGATGAACAGCCTTGGTCTTGATGTTCTTGATTATCTATTGCTGGATCGCCTCAGGGTATATCCAATACAAATGATGGGGGGGGATGTTGACCTTGATATGGCCTTAAAAGTGATCTCTGAAGCCATTCACAGAGAGACGGAAACGGATATGATAATCATCGATTCCCTTACAGCTTTCGTCACTCATGTTTCACTTGAATCGACCATTGGATTTTTTGAAGATTGCAAGAATCTCTGTAATGAAGGCCAGACCATACTTATCGTTGTCCACAATTACGCTTTCAACGAAAACTTACTCGTCCGCGTCAGATCCATGTGTGATGCTCATCTTAGCCTGACCATCGAAGTGATGGGTGACAAGCTCCTTAAATCAATGGAGGTTTCCAAGGTGAGAGGGGCCAGCCACACTACGGGCAATGTGGTTGCTTTTGAGATTGAGCCGGCATGGGGAATGAGGATAATACCGGTGTCCAAGGCAAGAGTTTAGTAGAATCGAGCGCCCCCTTATTGATCCGATTCGTGAATAGAATACATGCCGGGGAAACCAGATTTTGTATTTGGTTTCCCCGTTTTTTTACCTCTTGAACCACAAGTGCAGCACAAGCAGCTTGGCTGAGTGTAACGGGGTATTACTTTGGTACTACTAAGTTACACTGACTCAGAATTGGTGCCTTCACTATTTGTCCATTCCTATATGCATGCTACCATCATTTCAGGATAGCGAAATTGTGTGTCCTTCGTGTATTTGTTTTACAAGAGGGAATTCATTTCGGGATACCTCAAGTCAATAACTTGCAGCATTTCGAATAGATGGCTTGCTTCTAATATATACAGACAGTGCATGTCATTTTGTTCGAAATTCAGGAATCTCCTCTGTGAGAGATGGAGGCTTATTTGGCCATATGTTTGACTGATAAATGGGTGGTTGGATTCAACAGGAGTGTGTACGAATTTGATAGATATTGAAGCCGGGAGCAAGGACTGATGCCAGAGCTATTACTGCCATTTGAACCCATAGCGGTCACAGAGAGCACCGAAGAGCTGCTCGCCGGCGGTTTGTATGCCATGTTGCCCGAGGATCTGCAGGCTGCGGCAAGGGAGAATACCTATTTGCTGGAATATCTGCACATGTTGCCGATTGAAGAAATAGGCGTCCCCAAATTTCATAAGAAGCTTGCCAGATCCCTTAGTGACGAGAAAAACCCTAATATAATTTACCCAACGCAAGGTGGGGTTTTTGTTCATTTGTATCCAATGCCGCATAATGACAGGCACCTTTACATTCCCATAGAGCCGATTCTAACAATCAATATGGATACTATCATGCCAAGGATTGAGGAGCGTCTCCTCGACTATACCAAGGAGTTCGATTCTCTCCAGACCGATGATGAGATGAAGCAGGCTTTCATTACTGTACTTGACAAAATGTGCAAGGTTAAACATAAGAAGCGAATTAACGGATCAAACGGTGGATCACCTGCAGTGAACGGGAGTAACGGATCCGCAGGTAATGGGAAGTCGGGGGGTTTCATGGGTAAGTTGACTAGTATGATGCCTGGCAAAAATGGAGGTAGTGGGACAATAGAACTAACTCCGGAAGAGCTTGCTGCGGTGAAATACCTGACGTTGAGGGAAAAGGTCGGTGTTGGGCTTCTGGATCCTCTACTGGGTGATATTTATGTTGAGGACGTCAGTTGTAGCGGCATTGGCCAGATATTTATCGAGCACAAAATATTCAAGAGTGTAATAACAGCCATTAACATTCCTACTATGGAAGAGCTGGATGATTTTGCCCGCCGAATGTCTGAACGAATGAGGAGGCCGGTTACCCTCAATGAGCCCATCCAGGATGCTACTCTCCCCGATGGTTCGCGTATCAATATTGTATACGGAGAAGATGTCTCCAGACGAGGTACTAATTTCACTATCCGACGTGCTATGGGTACTCCAACCAGTATCATGGAGATCTGTGGGTTTGGTACCATGACCTACCAAATGGCGGCATATCTGTCGCTGGTGCTTGAAGAAAACATGAACGTTTTCGTTGCCGGGGAGACCGCTTCCGGTAAAACAACGACGATCAATGCAATCAGTGTTTTCATGCCGCCAACAATCAAGATTGTGAGCATTGAGGATACACCGGAATTGGTTATTCCTCATAAGAACTGGCTGAGAGAGGTCTCTCGCGAATCGAAGGATGGGAAAGGCGCACAAGTCGGTATGTTCGATTTGCTCAGGGCTGCCTTGCGACAACGCCCGAACATGATAATCATTGGTGAGATTCGAGGAGCGGAAGGATTGATCGCTTTCCAGGCGATGCAGACCGGTCACGGTGTAATGGCCACCTTCCACGCTTCTTCAGTGGAGAAACTCATTCAACGTCTCACTGGTGATCCCATAAACGTACCCAAGAACTACGTCGATTGTCTGAATTGCGTGATTATCCAATCGGCAGTGAAATTACCTAACGGGAAAGAGGCAAGACGTGTTCTGAGTATAAGTGAGATTATAGGATATGACTCGGTGTCTCAATCGTTTTCATTTATCCACTCGTTCCAATGGAACCAGGCTAAGGATGAGTTTGAGTTCCCCGGTCATATGAACAGCTTCCTTTTGGAAGAGAAAATTGCGCCTATGAGGGGGCTCCCCCCGGAGAAAAAGAGGAACATCTACAACGAAATGAACCGGCGGGCGCGTATCCTGGAACGATTACACAAAGAGAAAGGAGTAACTGATTTTTATGAGCTTCTCGACGTTCTTTCAACGGCTCGTAAAGAAGGGGTCTTCTAATGACGACGCTCAAGTACTAGCCAAAGGCCAGTATGTTGTTCAGAAGAAGAAAACAACAAGTACAAAGAACCAGGAGTTGTTGTACTTTGATCTTTTCTATCAACTGTCGTACATGTCATCCATTTCCACATCTGGCATTACGAGAGATCGTGTATTTGAGTTTGCCGCCCAACTTTCTGGCAGAGCATCAGGATACTTCAAAGAGATACAGCTGATAACCACCCAGCTCGGCTATGACTACGCCGAAGCATGCCGGATCGAGGGCGAATCCGTAGATGATGAGACGATACGGAATATTTTGCTGCGTATTTCCAGCTCAATGAATTCCGGCGAATCGGAAGGCGAGTTCTTTGGCCGAGAGGCCGATGTTTTCGGAACGAATTACGGGGACGATTATAATCGCAAGCTGGAAGGGCTCAAACAATGGACCGATGCCTACAGTGCCCTGATAATCTCCGCTGTCCTGGTTATCATCATTGGTGCAGTCTCGACCATGATATACGAAACAGATAAAGCATTTGTATTTACCCTCGTCGGGATTACCATAGGAATAACGATTTCCGGGTCATGGTTGATATCCATAATGTCACCCAATGAACTGGTACCACTCCAGCAGCCAAGCTCGCGTGAACAGAAACTTATGAGAATACTGGCCCTGACACTTGTACCTTCTGCCATAGTTTGCAGTCTCTTACTTATATCGAGCGGGGCAGGTCTGGGTTGGGCGCTGTTTGTATCTGCGATAATCATATTCCCGATTGGTTATGTGGCTGTTGCGGATGATAGAAAGCTTGCGGGGAGAGATAGAGATGTCGGCGCTTTTATGCGTTCATTGGGTGGTGTTACCACTGCAATAGGAGCAACAGTCACCGAAGGTGTGGCCAGGCTGGATCTGCGAGGCGTACCTGCACTAAAAGAAGAAGCTAACAAACTGAAGGTCAGGCTTCAAACCGGCATATTGCCTACACTGTGCTGGAAAAGGTTTGTACTGGAAAATGGTAGTACGGTAGTGAATCGAAGCGTTAGCATGTTCCGCGATGCTATGGCCCTGGGTGCCCCGGCGGAGGATGCCGGAAATCGCGCTTCCGCTTATGCCGTAAAAATTGATTCGCTGAGGCAGCGGCGAAGGCTCATAAGTAAACCGTTTGGTGGGCTGACATTCGTCATGCATGCAGCGGTCATCGTACTTCTGACGTTCGTAACCGAAGTGATGCTTATGTTCGGTAGCATGATATCCGGTGTTGAGGCCGATATACCAGGAGCGTCTTCCTCAGCCATTGGCGGCTACTTCTCCTTCAACTTCGCTGGATTGCAGTTACTCAATACTTTATTGATACCGGTTATCCTGGTTTTGACCGTGGTCAATGCGCTGACGCCCAAAGTGGTCGATGGGGGTCACAAGTTCAAGTTATTCTACAATTTATCCATTACTATGTCTATTTCCGGTATAGCTATGATTATGGTGCCGCATTTTGCGATCATGATCTTTGGAAGCGTAGGTCGCTAATTATTTGTTGTTTGTCATTGTTCACAGAAGTGTTGATATCAAAGCAGGTGACACGCGGAGTGGATATCTTCGAGGAACAAGGAGAGCAAGATGGGCTTAAAGGATAAGATCAAAAAAGGTTCTGGGGATAAAGGTGCTGATGATATCGGTGGAATAGTCCCTGATAAAGCAGAAGCTTCAAAGACAGTCACGGGTTCAGCAGCAGATGGAAATGCTCAGGGAAGTGCACCTCCTGCGGCACCGGCACCGGCACCACCGCCACCACCCAAGGAAGAGGAAAAGAAAGCTGATAGTGGTGGCGCTCTTTCAGGTCTGGATATCTTTAGTCAGGAAACCGGCAGCGATGACGAGGGTAACAAACTAGCGGACCAACTACCTGAAGTTGATATTCATGGCTTGCTCAGAGAATGTAAAGAAATAGCGGCTGAGCTGGCAGCGGGCAGTGAGTGAAATGGTGGGGATGATCCGTGCAAGTTAGTCACAAACGGTGCTTTGTATCATTAAGCTCAACTCATCCCCGAAATTCATATCCTGAACAGATTTTAGTGTATACCCCCAGAAAAACCGAGGGTTAGTCCACTTTCCAGTTTTGGCTACTCAAGGCATACTATGTGTGTTTGAGACGTCTTAGACTACTCTGACTTGAATTGTGCACACTTAGGCAAAAGCAGTTTAACATCAAGTATGAAAGCTAGCGGAGCCTCAATAGATTTAAATTCAGGATGGTTCTGCAAACTCCGATAAAGGCAAACCGGGAGAAATCCCGGGACGCAAAGCCAAGGGTCTAAAGCCATTTGAGGTCATGACCGTCTGGTTGCCGAAGAGTAAACACCTGCTTTGTTAGAATACTCTGGCTTAGTTGCGTAAGAAAGGGATGCCTTAATCGGGGCATCCCTTTTTTTATCAATTATTTTCGAGATGAACTTCGAGTAATTTAGGGAGATTTTAAAAATGCCGATGGAGATTGAAGGCCAAACCTTCCACAAATCAGCTGAAGCTTGCAGTATGGCAGGTATAAGCAAGAGCACCTTGCATCGTTGGATTAGAGAAGGTGTGGTCCCGGAAGTGAAACACAAGGACAGAAACGGATGGAGACTCTTTACCCAGCAGGAAATTGAAGGGATAGAGGCTGAAGATACCAGAATTTACAAAAGATAGTTATTTGAGACTATAGGCGATGGAACGAATATCAATGCACATACGTAAGGTTTTCGCCTGTTATTAGCAGGTTACCTCAGTTAAAGGCAACCTGCCCCAAAATAAACCATCGAGATATTTGACTTAACGATTCTATTAAACGGGAGGATCCAAGCATGGCGATATATGATGATGCAGTAGTCACAGCCAAAACTTATATGGGACCGGCGGCCGGAAAGTTCATAGACAAACAGATCAAATCTGTAGGAGCTGATCCATCTTCGCTGGGTGCTCAGCATATAGATGCTCTCGCTACTGCCTGTTTCAACGCAGGCAAGATGCTCATTGGGGATGACAAAGCTCAGGAGTTCAGTAATAAGATCAAAGCCCTTAAGTGATGAGATATCGGCGTCTATCAGAGTGAAGACTACGCCAGTATAAGATTGATCATAAGCGAATTGTACCAGCGCATGCACTCTGGATGGGGTAGAGCCGCGAGGTGTTTAGAGTATGCCAAAACAAATTAAAGGCCAGACATATTACAGGACTACCGAGGCCTGCAATATGGCCGGCATAAGCAAAGCGACCCTCTTCCGCTGGATAAAAGAGGGCATCATGGAGGACGTTGGACGTAAAGACAGGAATGGTTGGAGATTGTTCAACGAAAAGTATATTGCGAAGATCAAGGCTGAAGCTACAAGAGTCGATCGAGGATGATATTTAGCGGAAATTAGCAGAGGGATGCAAATACAATTACTTAGTATAGTCATGGAAACATAGGGTATATAGAGAGAGGTCAAGGAGAATTAAATCATGGCTCTATATGATGACGTGGTAAACCTATCCAAGCTATACCTGGGTCCAGCTGCCAAGAAGTTTATTGATCGGCAGATCAGCGGACACATTGAAGTAGAGGCGTCTCCACTTGCGCCGAGTAACCTCGATGAACTGGCTAAGTGGTGTTACACCTCAGGAAAATGATGGATGAAGCAAAGGCCCAGGAGTTAAGCGAAAAAGTAAAGGCACTTAAATAGTAGCGATAGATTAGATTAAGGGGGGATTAGATGACGGAATATGATACTTCCTGATTTGGGGGAGCATTTGGATTATTGGTATTAGAATAGGAGGGGCGACAAATGGCAAAACAGAGGACGTTTTTCAGGAGTCTGAGGGGCAAAGTCAGCCTTCAAATGTTGATAGTCAGCCTGGTGCCGATACTGATAGTAGGCGGCTTAGTATATAACAGTATGTCCAGCGCAGAGCAGTCGGCAAGTGATAGCCTGAGTGAGAGCCGTGCTGCGCTGGAGCAGGATACAATTGGTGCGAACAAGGCTGCCCAGGCCTGGGGTCTCTCTGTAGATATGGAGAAATGGATCGCCGAGCGTGTTGGAGAGGTTAAATCCTGGGCGCGTAATAGATCGATTGTTGAGGTTGCCAAAAGTGGGGAAGACACCGATAGAGTGGCTTGGAGCTTCCTGGCGAGAGAGGTAGCAGGTTTTGCGTTTTATGACGAAGCCCATGTCACTGATCCATCGGGCGGGACCTTGATTACCACCAGTTTTTCAGCAGCGTATGATGAACCAGCCAATTCATCGTGGCAACAAGCCTGGGATAATGGCTTTTATGTGAGCGAAGTCTATCTCCCGGATAAGGGGATCAAACCTCCATATTTGATTGACATCGCTGTTCGGATTGAGGATTATTCCGGAGATGATGCTTTTGGCGTAGTAGTTGCTTCGGTGGTGGTTCATCCCCAGGGTTTAAACCAGGAATTCACCTCCAAGGTTCGCGATAGCAAGATATTGGTGTGGAGTCGCACTGGGAAGCTCATTGCTGACTCTGGAGACGTCGATCGATATCTCTCAGGGGAATGGACCTGGACTGAGGCTGAACAAAATGTAGTGGATATGATCACGAATGATACCGAGGTCGTTGATGGCAACTATGTTATAACAGACGATTTTGTGGCGGGTTATGCTCGTGCAGCCAACAAATCAGCCAGTATTCAATTTCCTGATTTTGATGGCCTGGGATGGATGATAATGGTGGAGCAACCTGAAAGAGAGGCATTCGCCGCACTCGATAGCCTGGAGGATCTTGAGAATGACCTCGAGGACAGCACCAGCAACATGGTTTTTACTCTCCTAGTAGTGCTGGCAGCAGTCTTTGTTGTCGTGATGGGAGGGGCGTTCTATATGAGCCGGAGCATAACCAGGCCAATCGCCCAGCTTAATGACGCAGCTGAAAAAGTCAGTATGGGTGATCTCGATGTTACCGTTGACGTGAAATCTGATGATGAAATCGGTGACTTGGCGGAGAGCTTCGGACGTATGGTAACGGCTGTACGCTTCCTATCTGAAGACGACTAAATACAACGATGAACCATATAAGAAAGGCAGGAGCACTTAAAATGTGCTCCTGCCTTTTATTTTTGTTGTATTTAATGTCAGGAGAGTAAAGTTCTGAAATGGTTAAAAATCTCGACCTATTATTTGACGCCGCCTAATCAATATTCGGTGCCAATCGCTGTAGCAGTAGATACCCTGAAAAGCCAGACCCCCAAGGAATCCATATGTTACGTGCGGGCCAAACAAGAAAAAACCGGAAGCGGCACTGGCACTCAACAGGCTCAGCGAGCAGACCCAGTGGTGCAGATGTAATTTCCATTTCCCCATGGGGATTACTATTGATTTTACTCTACCGGTTTGACCTTCTTGCCTGCCGCCTCCCAGTTTTCCGGCCAAGTGCCCGACAAGCCAGCTGAAGACAAAAATATAGCCAACCGTTAGGCTGGCAGCTACTATCGATACTGTGCCCAGTGCGCTCTTCTTCAACTCTTAAATGCTCCTTTGGCTAATCCCCATTGCGCACAGGATGCGATAGGGATTATATATACTATAGAATACTGGCTCGAAGGAGATATTGTCAATGACACGATTGTACTTAACTGCCATTCTTTTCAATATTCGAGTTTGCGGGTAACTCTTTCGGGTGGTTTTAAAACCAGGTTGATGACGGATGCCATAACGATAATTGCCCCAGCTATGATGAAAGCTAGCGTGTATTCTTCAGTATCTCCGTAGATGAGTCCGCCGGAGAGAGCTCCGAGAGCGCCACTAACCGATGCGCCGGCCAGCATAATCCCAAAAATGGTTGCCCCGGAGGTTGTACCGAAAAACTCTGAACTCATCTTTACAATGAGAGGCAGAGTTCCCCCGTATCCCAGTCCATAAAGAACTCCAATTACATAGAAAGAGGGTAGATCGTCTATCCAGATCAACAAGGTGAATACTATAATCTGCAGTCCGAGGCATACCGCGACTGTCACTCTATTCCTTATTCGATCGGCAGCACCACCGCTGATGATTCTTCCGGCAATTCCGGCTCCTCCAATAAATGAAAGTACGGCTCCGGCCGGGACGGGATCGAATCCGTTATCTTCGACGTGTGCTACCAGGTGTGCCATCACCAGATTAGTGCCAAAAACCAGTGCAGCGAAAATGGCAAGTAAAAACCAGAACGAAGGTGTTTGAATTGCTTCTTTAACTGACCAGTCGCTTTGGGTGCCTTTCGCGTTCATATTGTTCATCTGACTGATCTCGTTGGGAGGATTCCTCATCAGAAATGCTGCAGGGATACCCAGTACACAGATTATTACAGCCATGATAGCCACAGAATCTCTCCAACCGAACTCAGTGATGAAGTACTTGAGTAGCGGTGGCAGGATTATTTGCCCAACTCCAACTCCGGCGGCTACTACCCCCAATGCCAGACCTCTTCGTGCATCGAACCATTTAGCGACCGTTGCCAGAGGAGGCACGTAGGCTGCTCCCATTCCGATGCCAACCATCAGGCCAAGGTATATATAAAATTGCCATGCGGCATTGACCTGCGATATCAAACCGTAGCCTATCGCGATGAGACACACGCCTGAGGCAACAATCCATCTAGGGCCGTATTTGTCACAGATGCGTCCCATGATGATTGCAAAGATGCCGTGGATGATGAGGTAGAGAGCAGCTGCGCCGGAGTATGTGGCTCTACTCCAGCCAAGGTCCTCCTCAATTGGAGTAAGAAAAGCACCCACAAAAGAGTAATATGCGCCATAAAGTACCATCACCAGCACGAAGCCTGCCGCAACGATTACCCACCCGTGATATAGGCCGGTGGGTGTTATTTTTCCAGCTCCGGTATCGTTGGTAGTTACCTGGTTTTGTCTTCGAAGAATATTGGGCATCTTTCAACTTGTGCCATTATTAGCCGATGGCAAAAATTCTCTCTAATATGTCCTTCATTTCGTTGCGATTAATGCAGAATAGCAGTCCATGTTTCTTGAGTAATAATCGGGTAATACCCATCGAGGTGGTTTATCGGGTCGATCACAAGATCGTTTGAATTAGTGCAGTACTTGTGAAAGATATTGTCCCGTGAATGATTTTTTGACTGTGGCAATTTTTTCCGGTGTGCCGATGGCAACTATCTGCCCCCCCCAGTCTCCCCCACCGGGGCCGAGATCGATGATCCAGTCGGCGCACTTGATCAGGTCAAGGTGATGCTCGATCAGGATCACGCTATTCCCTGCATCGACTAATCTTTGTAAAACCTTGAGAAGGGCTGCAACATCGTGAAATGACAGGCCTGTGGTTGGTTCATCGAGGATGTAGAGCGTCTTGCCGGTAGCGCGTTTGGAAAGCTCCGTGGCCAGTTTTACCCTTTGCGCTTCTCCACCGGATAGGGTTGTAGCTGGTTGACCCAGTCGGATATAGCCCAGTCCAACGTCTCTGAGCGTACCGAATTTGGATTTTAGGGCCGGGAAGTTTTCAAAAAAGCGAAAAGCTTCTTCCACAGTCATTGCCAGTACTTCGGCGATGTTTTTGCCTTTAAAACGAATTTCCAGGGCTTCACGATTGTATCGCTTTCCATGACATATTTCGCATGGGACCGTGACATCGGGAAGGAACTGCATTTCGATCTGAATATAGCCTTCACCGCGACAGGCTTCGCAACGCCCGCCTTTGACATTGAAGGAGAACCTGCCAGGTTTATAACCTCGCGCACGCGCTTCGGGGGCAGTGGCGAACAATTCGCGAATGCGGGTGAACGCGCCAGTGTATGTTGCCGGATTTGACCGAGGGGTTCGTCCGATGGGAGACTGATCGATATCCACTATTTTATCGATATGTTCAATTCCCAGGATTTCATCGCATTTGCCGGGTTTGTCTTTCGCCCTGTAGAAAAATTGGGCCAGCCGTTTGTGCAGTATTTCATTTATAAGGGTGCTTTTACCACTACCGGAAACACCCGTAACGCAGACAAAAGACCCAAGAGGGATGCTGACATCGATGTTTTGTAGATTATTTTCTCTGGCCCCTTTGATGATCAACTCATTGCCTGAGCCGGAGCGTCTTTCAGCGGGAATCGCTATTTCCATGGTACCGCTCAAATACTGCCCGGTGATGGATTCGGGGCACGCTTTGATCGATTCAATCGGTCCGGTAGCCATAATTTGACCGCCATGTTCACCTGCGCCAGGGCCGAGATCGATAATCCAGTCGGCAGCGCGCATCATGGCTTCGTCATGTTCCACGATGAGTATGGTGTTACCAAGGTCCCTTAACTCTTTCATCGTTTCGATGAGTCTTGAGCCATCCACCGGATGCAGTCCCACGGTTGGTTCGTCACAAATATAGAGCACGCCCATCAGACCGCTTCCGATTTGAGTGGCCAGTCGAATTCGCTCGGCTTCCCCGCCAGAGAGAGAGCCGGAAGGTCGATCGAGAGTGAGGGAATCGAGTCCTACATTCATCAGAAATCCAAGGCGTGATCTGATTTCCTTAAGTATCTGTTGAGCGATCGTCTGCTCGCGATCATTTAAAATCGGCTTCAGCTTCGTGTCGTTCGCTCCATCGAGTCGGTCGATCCATTCCAGCGCTTTAGCTATGGAGAGAGAAGTAACCTGGGTGATATTTATATCTCCGGTGGTTACTGCCAGCGCTTCCGGTTTGAGTCGTTGCCCATTGCAGGTAGGGCACGGATTGGAGCTCATGTAGCGTTCGATATCAGCGCGAGAATTCTCACTTCCAGTTTCCCGGTATCGCCGAGAGAGGTTTGGGATGACACCTTCAAACCCTGCGGAACGTTCCCGAACCTGGCCAAATTGATTGCGATATTTGATCCTTTCGCCCTTCTCTCCATAGAGAACTATGTCAAGCTGATCTTTCGTTAAATCCTTTACCGGGACTCGGGTGGAAAAGCCATGGCTTCGTGCCAGGTCGTTGATCTGATACGCGTACCAGTAGCTCATAGAGCCCGATCTGGCCCATGGGAAGATAGCTCCTTCATCCAGAGAGAGGTTTGGATCAGGGACGACCAAGGTGGGATCTATCTCAGCCTTACTGCCAAGCCCGGTGCAGACCGGGCAGGCGCCGTGTGGGTTATTGAAACTGAAAGTTCTTGGCTCGATCTCTTCAATACTTATTCCGCAGACCGGACAGGAAAAATGCTCACTGAATAAAAGCTCCTCCCCATCCATGATTGAGATCAAGACAATGCCTCCGGCCAGTTTCAGAGCCGTTTCTACGGAGTCGGCCAGCCTGCCGGCTTGCTCTTTATCTCCGCTGATCAACCGGTCAATAACCACTTCGATGGTGTGCCGTTTGTATTTTCCCAGATTAAACTCTTCGGTCAGTTCATGGATCTCTCCATCGACCCGTACCCGAACATAGCCGCTCTTTCTCAAGTCTTCGAAGACCGACTGGTATTCACCTTTGCGATCTCTTACCACAGGAGCCATTACCATGAATCGTTGACCTTCCGGGAGAGCGAGAACGGAATCTACGATCTGTTGCACGGTTTGCCGGGAAATTTCGCGTCCGCACTGGGGACAGTGAGGGTGGCCAACCCTGGCGAAAAGGAGCCGTAGATAATCGTAGATTTCGGTTACGGTACCCACGATAGAACGAGGATTTCGGCTGGTACCTTTTTGATCAATAGCGATCGCCGGACTCAACCCTTCGATGTAATCGACATCCGGTTTTTCCATCTGCCCCAGAAACTGGCGGGCATAGGCCGAAAGTGATTCCACGTAGCGGCGCTGCCCTTCGGCATAGATCGTATCGAAGGCGAGAGAACTCTTCCCGGACCCGGATACACCGGTAATGATTACCAGCTTATCCCGGGGAATGGTAATATCGATGTTTTTGAGGTTGTGTTCGCGAGCGCCTTTAATGAAAATTGAATCTAGGGACATGATTGTTCCAGCAGGTTCATTTTAACAGAGATTGGCAGAGCTTGACAGTGGCTAGCTTTTAAACATACTCGAAAGTTTTGAACTTCGGGTATGTTGGCCTGATGCCAGTTACGTAGCGCGAGGCTTGAGCCTCGCTGGCAGCGACCCTAAAGGGTCGCGTTACATTATTATTCCGGCAATTAAATGAGGACATAATCACCTTTCATGTCATTCCCGCGAAAGCGGGAATCCAGAGGGGCGAGGAAAGTAGATTCCGGCTAGGAGGCCGGAATGACATGCCGTATTTGGTTGACGGATTGATAATTACCCCAGGATCAATCTTTGCGGATCGCACACTTCGCGCAGTATTCTGAGTTCGTCTGCTGAGGGTGGCGGTATTTCGTGCGCTCTGGAAATGTCTATTCCAAAGCCCATGTTGGCCAGGATTTTCTTGGGAGTGATTCCATTGTAGTATCCATCGAGGTACATTTCTTTGGTGTTTTCATCAAAACGCATCGTGGCCATATTGGTTATTACGGCCACTGGACCGCCTTTTGAAAGCCCCTCTTTTTCTCGTCCTCTGGGTCCATCCAGCCAACCCGGACTGGTAAGATAATCCAGTTTGGTTACAAACCTTCTTTTCTCCTGCTGCATGAAAATGATGGTTTTGCCCACAAAAGAGGCCACATCGCAAGCTCCCCCGCTCCCAGGAAAACGAACTGTAGGATTGACGTAGTTCCCAATAGTTGTTGAGTTGAGGTTGCCGAACATATCTATTTGAGCGGCTCCAAGGATTCCCACAACGTGTTGTCCGGTAGACTGGTTTTGCATGATGGCAAAGGCATCTGCCAGCCCGCTGTTCATTGAGCTACCATACATAATCCGGGAGTCGGATACGGCCAGTGGTATCTCCTCGAGTTTGGGATCGATGGCTCCGGTTTCGAAAATGATCACACTCTCGGGCGCGCTGATGTGCTTGGCGGCCATGGCTGCAAGCATGGAAACACCGGTGCCGCAGAATACGATATCGCCATCCTTGATCTCCCGTGCGGCGACGATAGCCATCATTTCCCGTGGTGAGTAATCGAATTTCATTTTCTTTTTGGTCATCTTCTATCCAGTCCAGATGCGTAACCGGTTCGGGGGTCTGCGGCGATGCTTTTCAACCGTTTCTGCCCGATCAAATCGAGTAGTTCCCGGTGGTTACTTGTTCCATATATAAATCGATTGAGATAGTCCTTGAATCTGGTATCATCTTTTGCATATTCTGCATATTCATTTAGGTAGATCGGATCGTAATCGTAATACCGATAGCAGGCCGTGGGATAGGCTCCAAAAGGAACGTGTACGACGGCATCCACATGAAAAAAGGGTATCTGGTTTTGGTCGGGATATTCTCTCAGCTCACTGGTATCCACCAACTCCTCACAGGTAACGATGAGATACTTGGCCGATTTGGCTTGCTCGATATCAGAAAAGGTTAGACCTTCCATGCGCAATGTGCCTTGTCGATCACATTTCTGAACATGGATGATAGTCACGTCAGGATTGATAGCCGGAACAAGCACGACTTTTGAAGTGTCGAGCCAGTTTCCAAAAGGATTTTCCATGATTACCAGTTTGTCATCCGGCAGTTTCGGGTCGTCTTTTCTCAATTCTTCCGAGAAACCCCATCGATCAGTAATGTCTGTCCCTAGAGAAGATCGAGTGGGAAGAAAGGGTACTCCCATGGCACCGGCGAGGAAGCGCAGAGTCATTTGGTAGTTGGAATAGTCCTCGATGAGAATAGCTCCGTCCTGCGCGGCTTGTTGAAACCGGATGCAAGTGGGTGCGAATCTGCCGTTACCGCCATAAGCTATTTCCAGTTTCCCCACACATCCCGCACCAATCAGTTCATCCACACCTTGCCCATTGGAATGGGCATATAAATGGAGGTCCGTGATTGCTTGCCGGATGATCTCATAAACTGCGGCCATGGGGTTTCGGTTAACTGTAAATCCCCCGATGGAAATATGAGAGCCCTGGGCAACATATTTGCTAATGGCCCTCTTTAGGTCTGTTACTTTGTCTTGAGAAGTGTTCATAATTGCTCGGTTGAGTACCCCTTCTCGCCTAAGAGATTGATAATCCCGTTTTCCCCCACCAGATGAGCTGCGCCAACGACTACGAAATACGTTTCATCATCTTTCAGAAAATCTTCGATTTTGTCTACCATGCCGAAATTCCTCTCATCGAGAAACGCTTCGTTAACGGGTACTAGTTCAGGATTTCCCGAAGGATCATCGAGTGCAATGTTTTCCATAGCTGTAACATCGCCTGTTTCCCATGCGTCGAACAAACTTTCTATTTCTTTTTTGGTGGCCATATTTTCAACCACATCTTCCAATATCAGTATCTGTATCTCATCGGAAAACCCATCCAAGAGATTGATTTGGAATTCCATTGATTCCAATTCGATGATATCTTTACCTTCTTCATGTGCTCTGTTCAGGAAATGCGTATCAATGCCGTAATCGCTACTATACCCAAAGCTCGTCATTTGTAATTCTTCAATCGTAGTAGTCACCACCCACGGCTCGAAGGTATTGACTATGAATATACCCCATCCAAGCTCCCCTAACACCTCATCGACTTTCTCATAAAGGTCTGCCGAGATATTGTCCCGGAGCGTCTCTCCCGTGGGGTACTTGCCCTTGATCAGTAACATGTTGCTCACTTCCATGTCAATGCCAGTAATATCCACTTCCACCGCTAAATTCTGTGATATGTCATACGCATCTTCTATTGCATCAGCAAATGGGTAAAGGTCGGCGCTGGCCATATGGATAGATCCCAAAACATAGACTGTTGTACTTTCTGAAGATATTTCCCAAAGGAAGGACTTTTCAGGACCCTTGGTATCGTCCGAGTTTGAACAACCTGCTGTGAGGCTAATCACTAGAATCAGGATCATAAGGATAGTTGTATATTTCTTCATTTAGGAATACTCTCTTTTTTTGTAACGGGGCATATGAGGTTGCTCTTACGGGGACATTGTAGCAGGGACACCAAAGTATGACAATCTGACTAAAAAGACTGATACTTGAATCCAGTCGGTTCATGTATGATAATTTGTGATTGGAAAGATGAAACAAGTGTCTGAGAATAATCAAGCTTTACTACCTATTTATAGGATAGAGAACCCGATCGAGTGTTATATTATCCAGCGAATCAATCGGTTTGTTGTGGAAGTGCAAATAGAGGAGAAGCTGTTTCGAGCATCCATCAATAATACCGGGAAACTCACTCAGTTTCTGGTCAAGGGGAAAAAGGCGTTCTGCCTCAGCCACGACAAACCGGGGAAAACCGATTTTAAACTCTTTTCCATTATGGATGGCGATCACGCAGCGATCATTGACACTCGGCTACAAATGAGGGCTTTTGAAAGATCGATAGAGATGGGGCTTATTCCCTGGTTGCGCGGGTATGAAAAATTCAAAAGGAATGCCAGGTTGGGGAGTTCGCTGATCGACTATTTAGTGGAAGGCGATGGCCCACAGTTGTATTTGGAGGCCAAGAGTGCTGTGATGAGGGAACATCGTTATGCTATGTATCCTGATTGCCCTTCCGCAAGGGGACGAAAACACATTTCAGAATTAACAGAGCATGCCAACCAGGGGGGTAAGGCGCTCCTATTGTTTATTGCTGCTTTACCCAGCGTAGAGGCGTTCAAACCTTATGAAGTTGGCGATCCTGAATTATATGAGTTATTACAAAAGGCTCATCGAGCCGGTGTGGAGATAAGATCGATAGGAATGTCTTATCATCCCCAAGACACTTACATTCATGTTTTTGCCCCGGACTTGAGCGTGGAACTCCTCTAGTCCATAAACGAATTTAAGGGTACTTAGGGAAAATACGGATTGACAATACATGGGTGTAAACGGTATGATTTGGAGCTAAGGGATCTTCAATTTTTGCAGTCAAAAAAGTGCTCCTCCCCCTAGTCGTTGGCATTTGGCTTGCTGACAGAATCTCCCTACTATAATAAATTCCTTCGATTGCTTGTGTTGATATGGTAGAAAGAAAGGGTACACCGGATATTCTTGGTGACTTGCTGAGCGTAGGGAAACCTCCTAAGCGCGAGCCAGAGGACATATCGAATTCGGGCCTCAACGTTGAGGCTGCTTCGGTTAATAAAGATCAGCCTGTTGCTAAACAACCAAGTGTACCTGTAAACATGAACCCCACTGATATTGAAGCGCAGTTCGCTCAAGCTACTAACACGCTAGCTCTCCTTGCTCCGGTTGTGGGCAGTCAGAGACTGCTTGAATGGCTGGACGATATGAGGAATACACTTGGCAGAAAGGATCGCCAGAGCGCTCAATCTATCCAGGCGAAACCGAATATCGCAGCTTGGGTGAAGCAACATCTCAGTGCCAGAATGGCGGCCGTCGATCACATGGCTACAGGTCTTCTGGTGAATGTTCGCTACAACGTCGATGTGTGGGCTCGCATTAACTGCGAACAGTTCAACACCGAATATGATCTCTGGGTTGAATACCGGGAAAAGAATGCATCGATAAAGACGAAAGATATTTATTCGCTGGTGAGGAAGGGAATCGATGTGTTTTATGCTGCTCGGGCCCACAAACGAGACTTCTGGTTCGATAGATTAATGCTTGTCTCCTCGTCACCGTTTGATCTCTCGACCATCTCCCTGGCCGAAGATTACGGTGTTATTTGTGTATTGTATGATGGCACCGACTTTGAGATTAAGACGGATATAGACTGGCAACTCAAACCCACTTGGCTTAGACACGCTGAGGAAGCGTTAGAGGGATTGCAGGGCTGATCCCTTTCCCGCTGATAACCCCCGTTCCACCTTTGGCTCCTACTTCAAAAACGGCATTAGTAGTATAGATTTGCCTCGTTGAAAAGCCAGTTTCTGCAGCGGTTGTAATAATCCGATTCCAGAGTTTTACTTTGAGGCTGGTACTACTATCCGCTACCAGGGGAAGAGTTCGCTAATTGGTATTTGAAATCAGACCTTTGAAAAAACCAATGCCCCATTTTGCCCGCCAAAACCAAAAGCATTCGATATAGCCACATCAATGTTCGCTTCGCGGGCCTCATTGGGCACTACATCAAGATCGCATTCCGGGTCCTTGGTCTCGTAATTAATTGTGGGTGGAAGTATTCCGTGGTGTACAGTAAGCACCGTAGCAGCAGCTTCGATAGCCCCTGCTGCTCCCAGTGTGTGACCTATCATGGACTTGTTTGAGCTTACTGGTATTTTTCTATCTCCAAAGGCTCGGTGAATGGCTATGGTTTCTATTTTGTCATTAACTTTAGTTGATGTGCCGTGGGCATTGATATATCCGATATCCTCCGGATTGACTTCTGCATCTCTCAAAGCGTCCTCGATGGCAGCCGCAGCCCATTTGCCGTCTGGTTCGGGAATAACGATATTGTATGCATCGGCGGTCATCCCGAAACCTTTGAGTACTGCTAAAGGTTCGGCCCCTCGTTTTTGGGCATGTTCCAGAGTTTCGAGAACCAGCACACCGGCTCCCTCTCCGATCACAAATCCATCACGATCAGCATCGAACGGTCGGCTGGCCTTTTCAGGTTCATCGTTTCGTTGCGAAAGAACGCTCATGCAACCGTAGCCATCAACAACCAGAGGGGTAATGGTAGATTCGGTTCCTCCGGCAAGCATCACATCTGCCCTTCCTTCCCTGAGGATTCCCAATGCTGTGCCGATAGAGCAAGCACCTGTAGCACAGGCCGTGGCAATTGCCAGGTTTGGTCCGTGAATGCCTAAAACGATTGCTGCATTGGCTGCCGGCATGTTGGGGATAATCTTGGGAATCGCCAGGGGATTGACAGATCCTGGGCCTTTCTGTTGGAAACGATCGTGTTGTTCTTCGATGTTGGCATAATCACCCGCTGCTGATCCGATGACGCACCCGACTCTCGCTAGGTTCTCTTTTTCGAGATCAAGGCCTGCATCCTTGACTGCCTCTATTGCAGCACAAGAAGCCAACTGCGATACTCGGGCCATTCTACGTGCCTGTTTGCGAGAGATATAATCTTCGGGGTTGAAAGAAGAAACTTCAGAAGCTATCTGGCTCAGGTGACCATCCGGATCAAATGCTCGAATGCGCTTGATACCGGATTTGCCGGATATCAGAGAGTTCCAGAAATCGGTCCTATTGCAACCGATGGAAGTAAATACTCCGATACCGGTAACAACGATAGTCTTCTTCCCCGACATTGTCATCATGCATTTCTGCTCAAGTGGTAGGCAGTTTCTTCGGATAGTTGATCAATGAGCTGTTTAACCGAAACGATCTCGGTGCATCGGTAAGAGTTTGATCCTGAGAAGGCAAATGCTTCATCAAAATTTCCCTCCGCGGCGTTCACCAGAACCTTAGCGATGCAGTATGGAGCGGTTTTGGGATCACAGGTTCTGAGGCATTTGTAGGAGCATTTAAAGGGAACGGTTTCGCCCCTTTTGATTTTCGCTACAAATTCATTGTTGAGGACTCGTCCGGGCATTCCCACGGGACTTTTGATAATGGTGATATCTTCTTCCCGCGCATTAAGGTATGCCTGTTTAAAATCAGGGTGCACGTCACATTCATTTGTGCAGACAAAGCGGGTTGCCATTTGAACACCGGATGCACCCAGTTTAAGAACGTGTGCAATATCCTTCCCATCAAAAATGCCACCCGCGGCGATCACGGGGATAGGTGGATCATATGAATTGGCAGCTTCGATCACCTCGAAGAGCATTTCGTCAAGTGAAGGGTTTTTCCCAGATAGTAGTTCCTCATATCCGAATCCCAAGTGACCGCCTGCCTTGGCCCCCTCTACGACTACTGCATCCGGGGTTTTGTTGTACCGCCTTTTCCATTTCCTACAGATGATGTGAAGCGCTCTTGCTGAGCATACAATGGGGATTAGCTTGGTTGACGTTCCTTGGGCAAATTTGGGCAAATCGAGGGGAAGTCCAGCACCGGAAATAATCAGGTCCACACCTTCCTCAGCAGCGGTTCTGGCAAGGTTTTCGTAATTGGAAAGCGCCACCATTACATTGACGCCGATGATACCATCGGTCATCCTTTTCGCCTTCCTCAGTTCTTCTCTTAGTGCCTCTTCATTTAGTCGGACAAACTCTGATCCTGGGTAGTCTTCGAATTTTCCCAGACCAACTGTGGAAACGACTCCAACACATCCCTCATTGGCTACTGCAGCAGCAAGATTAGCTTTGGAAACCCTGACTCCCATCCCTCCCTGGACTATGGGTGGATTGACTTCAATATCCCCGATCCTAAGCGATGGTAATTTAGCGTTTGACATAGATTTATGCATTATGAATTGAGTCCTCTCAGGCAAGTTAAAGGCTTTGAATGAGGCAACTAAGTTTGGATGGAATCACACATCCCCGATTCTTCTAAGAAAACTCTTGCCCCAAACATACGACAGGCACCCGCCTAAGCCAACACAAATCAGCAACCCGCTGGCTATTGCCCAAAACCAGTGCACCTCTAAAAATACAGCGGAGCACACCATCCAGATTATAACCGACAGGATAAGACCCAAAAGACTCCATTCAAACGTCCTGTCGCTCACTTCGGTGTTATCCCCTTTAAAATGTACTTTCAGCAATTTTATTCTATTGTAGCTTGTCTGGATTAAATTGGATACCCCTTAATGGAGAATTATGTGAAGCAAGTTTGATTGACTTGTCATAAGAATAGGTGATAGTAGCAATTTTATCCCCATGAATGCAAGTACCTCATGTACCTCGTATTACTCATACGGAGTACTGTATAATGTTTAGGATCAATCATGGCAGACTTCACAGAACCGTATCCAATACGAGAACACCTGGAAGCATATCTGGACATTGAAACCACAGGGCTCTCCAGAGACTACGATGGAATCACCATAGTAGGAGTGTATCTTTTTAGTGAGCTAAAAGCCAAATGTATTCAATTAGTGGGAGATGAAATATCAGCCGAAAGCGTATTAAAAGCACTTGAAGATGTGGATACCATTTACACATATAATGGAAGTAGGTTTGATTTGCCTTTCCTCTATTGCCTTTTGGGAATCGACCTTACAGATGGCTTTGCACATCACGATTTGATGTACGATTGCTGGAAAGCGAATCTATATGGTGGCCTGAAAAGTGTGGAGAAACAGTTGGGGATAAAAAGGAAGCTGAACGAAGTCAACGGTTATGAAGCAGTGAGATTGTGGTGGCGATATGTTGATAATGACGATGCAACCGCTCTTGCCAAGCTGATCAAATATAACCGGGAAGACGTAATAAATCTAAAAATCCTGAGAGATATGTTACTACAATATGTAGCCTAAGTTATTGTCTTTGCGTACCGCACTTGCACCTACCGGTACAATAGCAAGACTGGGGGATATTCTGAGGGGTTGATCAGAGGTTCCTTAATGATTCGATAGTTATCTTTTGAACGATAATCAAAGCCAAAGAAACCGGGGACTATGTATTATCGCGAATTTGCTCAAAACGGTCTTTATCCAGGGCTTTCATGTAGGCTTCATGTCCGCCTATCAGGCCGTCATAGTAGTAATGCTCGATCACATCATCCATGATCTGCATCCCCATGCATCGGCCGCTCATCATAACGGAGTGAAGTTTGTTCAGGGCACCACCATCACGAATAATACCAGCCAAAGCTCTGGTATGTAGCAATATCTCACATGCGGCTACTCGCCCCTCACCATTCTTTCGTTTAAGAAGTGATTGGGATACTACTCCTTTGAGCGATTCGCTCAGCATGGTGCGTATTTGTGGCTGTTCGTCTCCGGGGAAAACATCGATGATCCGGTCGATGGTTTTGGCTGCTGAGTTGGTGTGAAGGGTTGCAAAAACAAGGTTACCGGCTTCGGCAGCGGAAATGGCAAGCTTGATAGTTTCCAGATCACGCATCTCACCCACCAAAATCACGTCGTAGTCACCGTGCGCAGCATCCAGCAGTGCGCTATCAAAGGAATCCACATCAATACCCACTTCCCGCTGCACAACAACTGATTTTATGTTGTGGTGCAGGAACTCGATCGGGTCCTCTACGGTGAGAATATGCTTGGCATGATGGGAATTAATGTGACCAATTATGGCTGCCAACGTGGTGGACTTTCCACTTCCGGTTGGGCCGGTGACCAGAACTAGACCACTATTCAGATCGCTGAAAGTAGTGAGAACTTCAGGAAGTCCGAGTTTCTCAATTGTTAGAAGTTCATTGGGGATCATTCTGAAAATGGCCCCGTGGCCGTTTACATGCTTGTAATAATTGCAGCGGAAACGGGTTTCATCTCCCAGCGCATAGGCGAAGTCGAGATCACCCGTGTCTTTGAATCGATCCCAGTGGGCATCGGTACAGATCTCTTCGAGATACTCGCAAAGGCTATCCTCAGTGAGGATAGCCTCATCCATCTCCTTGATCGCCCCGTGGACGCGCATTTTAGGCGGTTGCCCCTGGGAAAGATGCAAATCAGAGGCATCTTTTTCGAGCACGGATTGGAATAGTTGATCGATTTTCGCCATGGGAGTGACTCCTTATTGAAAATGCGGATTATCTTTCTACCCCATCTAACTTTAAGAAGCGGTCGAACATTCGAATGCAGGTCGCTCAAAAGAAGTCTCCGAGTCTTTGTAACACTCGAATTTGCTTTTGTCCTCTGCATAGCGATAGGCTACTGCCCCATCGATGATTTTGACATCGATTAGTTGCTGTAACGCTTCGTCCATCAGGCACATACCCATCTTGCGCGAAGTCTGCATGATTGAGGGAATCTGTAATGACTTGTTATCGCGCAATAGTGCGGCAACACCGGTGGTTACAAATAGGATCTCCATTGCCAACGCTACTCCCTGGCCATCCTGCCTGGGAAGTAACTGCTGGCTGATTATCCCGCGAAGGGATTCACTGATCATGGTGCGAATTTGAGCCTGTTGTGAAAAGGGAAACCCATCGAGAACCTTACTGACCGTGCGCACCGCAGAAGCGGTGTGCAATGTACCAAAAACCAGGTGGCCCGTTTCGCTGGCGGAGATGGCCATCGAAAGCGTCTCCAGATCTCGCAGCTCGCCTACCATAATGATATCGGGATCTTGTCGAAGAGCCGCGCGGAGTGCTACTGCGAATGAGTCCGTGTGTTTGCCCACCTCGCGCTGTGTTACCTGGCATTTCTTGGCCGTGTGCACATACTCAATCGGATGTTCGATGGTAATGATATGATCCGTGCGGTTGGCATTGATCATATCGATCAATGCTGCCAGAGTGGTTGTTTTTCCCGAGTTGGCAGGTCCGGTTACCAATACGAGCCCCTGCTGGTATTCGGTCAAACGCCTGAGTGCATCGGGCAAACCAAGGTCTTCAAATGTGGGAACCGTGCTATGAATTAACCGAAAATTGCCGTCCCATCCCAAACGCTGCTTGATGATGCTGCATCGGTATCTTCCTTGCTCCGGTACATTCAAACTGAACTCCAATCCCTGATGTTCCAACAAATCATTCCTTTGTTCTTCGCTCAGAATCTCAAACAGAATACGCTGGGTATGTTCAGGGGACAATCGATCCGTATTGATCGTTTCAATTTGGCTAAACCGGCGCATGAAAGGTTTGACTTCTGCACCGATATGGAGATCGGAGGCCTGCTTTTGCCGGGCGTATGCAAGGTAGTCGGTCAGATGATTGAACTCAGGTAGAGAGGGGTCCTCCCATGTAGTATCCGGAAGATCAGCTTGTGGTGTTTCCGATTCCCTGTTTTCTAATTCAAGGCCCGATGCCAGACTATCGAGGAAAGGGTCATTATCAATCCAATGGTCTTTTCCATTCATCATAACCACGATAGCACCTCGTTTTGTGATGTCGATCCAGCCTGCCGTTTTCGCCGAACCGGCTTGCCCGGTCGCAAGATCATGGCAGCATCGCACGGGGAAGTGCTCATTGTGGCAGTCATCAAATGAAGTGGCATTTTAGCCATAAAATCACATTCAACGAAGATGAGGGGGAGAGACGTGCGATAGCAACTTGGCCAGGCGATCTCACCTTGATGAATTCCTCATGTCATTGCCAATACTTTCATTCTGCCAAGCACGCATCGCGGGTTGTTTCGAGATATCAACCAGAACTGATAATTTTCCGCTGAACATTATGTCGCGTTTCCCGTGAGATGATTCCAAGATCGTAATCTGTGGAATTTGCCTTCGATATATAGTAGCCTAGTTCAACGATTTTTCAAATAGGAAATATTTCCTATATTTCTGGGGCTTCACGTTTGTGCTAGGCTTACTCAAATCCACTAACAGCAGGATTTACACTATTGGTCGGTCCACGAGTATTCGATGTAAAGATCAACCCAATCAGAATCTAGCTCTATCGTGAC
>JABHWQ010000318.1 GCA_018657655.1 Chloroflexota bacterium
CAGAACAACCCCTTCCGCTTCCATCATTTTTTCGATGCATTCATTGGCGATGTCATCTTTCATCACACACTTCTTATCCTGGTTGATGTAGCATTGGTAGCATCCCCGGCAACCGTGGATCTTGTTGCCTGCGAGCTGGTACATCTCAGTTTCGATACCTTCATTCTTAAGTTCGTCCAGAACGCGATTGATCAGAATAGCGGTATTGCTGTCTTTGCGTGCGCTGCCGTTGAATGCAATGGCTTTCATCAGATTTTTCCCTTTCTAGTATATATTTAAATGCCGATTTTGGACTTCCCTATATGGTACCTCAGCAGATAAAAGAATTCCAGTTTCTACCATCGAAGTTTACTGCGGGCATTTTCGATAGTGTCTTTCCATTTGGATGGCTCTCGCACTGCCCAGGCGATGGAGTCCCTTCCTTCGAGTGATTCAAATTCTACGCGCAGGAGAGGCTTGAATACCGTTTTGCCCAGATGGCTTTTGGGCAATGACACCGATGTTACCCGGCTTAGCGGGATTTCGATTTCGTTTCGGGGAACAGCCATTAAAAAGCGGATAGCTTCTCGGGTCAGGATCAAAGCGCCGTTACCTCGAATTTGCTTAGCGCCTTTCGATGCCTGTCCGAACGAAGACGCATTTCCTGTTTGAAGGATGATATCCTGGCCATCAGTTCTATGCCGGGCATCATCCATTGCAGCGTCGCCAATACGTGCCATAGATTTTTTGCGAAGCACCAGAAACACAACTATTGCAATGTTGGCGAGTGCTGCTATTGTTATAAGCGCAATTATTATCAAACTATCTTCCCTATATGTCGGATTAGTCCGCTTCGGTGATCGATATCGTTGCTCCGCGGCGAACCGACTTCAGAATTGTACTGTCGCCGATGACGCGCCCAAATATATTCACCTCGCTGGCAGCCCGAGGTTTTTCACCGGTGCTCATTGGGGTAGGGCCAAAGAAAATGCAGAAAGCAGGTCCGGAAGGCCAGTATCCCAATTCCCCAACTTCCACATCCGCACGCGCCCCCGGCTCAAGCTCGAGATTTAGTGGAACATCAAAGTATATTTCATCACCCCATGTATTCACGCTGGCTTCCAAAGGCAGAGATTGAATTATCTTTTGTGCAGTTGGGGTATCAAGTAGTTCGGCCGTGATCGATATGTCTTCGACTGAAATTCGGATATTTTCCAAAGCGTTCACCTCTTTTCGGGATATTCTAGTTGATATGGGGCAATAATGTCCATTTGATAATCCAGATTTGGGTATAGGGGTCCTGTTCCAGGCACACTATGCCCCCGTTTTGAAACTTGATTACAGGTCTGTCAGTCGATCCGGTTATCAAATAGGATACGAGCCTTTCCATGAACGGAAGGTGCCCCACGAGCATAACGTTATCCTTGACGTTTACACCACGAGCGAATGGTTCAACATCATCCATCGGATTTATGCCATTGCGTTCTTCCACTCCGCCTTTGGGATTAAGGGCAATTGCGAAGATATCGGCTGTTTGTTGAGCCCGCTTTTTCCCACTGTGCTGGATGCTCGCAACACCTATTCCATGGCTTTTCGCCATGCTGGCGATAATTTCTACCTCTGAAATTCCTTCTTCCGAGAGACCCCTTTCGGGATCGATATCTGGTGGAAGACTTTTCCCATGTTGAACCAGAAACAGTGACATATCCTTAGGACTTCCTTTCTCGAATTATCATACAAGTGTCAAATTATTAACCCGGCAATAAAATAAAACATGTCATTCCGGCCACCGGAGACTGTGTCATAATTCACAAAATTGATAAATTTCACCATATTATAGCCGGGAATCCCGTTCGCCCTGAGTTCATCGAAGAGTTCTTGCCGAACGGCGCATTCGTACTTCGACAAGCTCAGCACGAACGGTTTTTAATCGATTACATTGTGACACAGGTTGCTCGATCCGGAATCCATATAATCAACCCCCTTGCCCCCAGTCTTGGGGGTAACGAGAGGAAGCGGGGGACACCCCCCGCGAACCCCCGGCAGGAAAATGTTCCTGCACCTTCTTGTGTGTCAGTTCAGGGTTAACACTTCACCAGGGCGACTTATTTCCTCAGGCGGTTTTGAACCGCCCCACTCTTCAATTCACGCAGAGCATTGGAAGCAATCCACTTGGCCGATTTAGAATCGATTTGATAAATCTCCTCGGCTATTTGAATGGCTTCGGCATTCAATTTGAGGTTCCGTTTACCAATCTGACGCAATGCCCAGTTGACTGCTTTTTTGACCATATTGCGCTCGTCGATTGCTTCGTTTTTAATCAGCGGGAGAAACGCCTCGAATTTCTCATCCGGAGCTTTCTTTTCGGTGACGGCGAGTCGGCTCATTAACACGAATGCCGCTCTTTTATGTGATTCGTCCTTGCGGGTGCTCCATTCCGTCGCCTTTTGCCAGGCCATCGGGGTTTTTTGAAACAGATTCATACAGACCTGATCGCAGATTTCCCAATAGTCAAACTCGCCACCCCATTTCTCCATTTGTTCTTCCGTAACTATTTGGGGATCATCGATCATGCTGGCCAGTATCCTGGCCTCGCGGCTGCCGTTTAACCACAGCCATCCGGCCAATTCATGGTTGGCATTGGTTCCCCTGGCGATACCCCTTAAGTTTGGTATTGAAACACCGTAGCCTTTTTGAGGTGTAATTCCGAATCTGGCCATCCCGTCCACGGTTTTGGGATTGGAAAGTGATTCAAGCTGGTCAAGTATTTCGCTGTACTCCATATCTCAAGTCCTTATTCTAGTATGTCATTCCGGGCTTGCAACCTGTATCACAATTCACAAAATAGATGAGGTTTGCAAAACAATCGCCGGGATTCCCGTTCGCCTGAGCTTATCGAAGGGTTTTTGCCGAACGGTGCATTCGTACTTCGACTCTGCTCAGCACAAACGGTTATTAATCGCTTGTATTGTGACACAGCCTCTTGACCCGGAATCTACACATTCATTCTGAACATCAGGTTTAGTGCTCTCAGCCCCAAACCCCGGCAGAATGGATTCGGCGGACTCAACCTCGCTGTGAGCGACACTGAAGGGTCGCAATACGATACAGTTTATCATTCCATCTCAAATTCCAGGCGAAGAATCCGTCTGGTAGCGTCCGTTACCCGTACTCGGTGATCGATACGCCAGCCGACTACCCAGATGATTTGCTCTCCCTCACACACTAGCGGTACCCGGTCTCGCCACGCCCGAGGGATTTTGGAATCCACCATGAAGTCCTGGAGTTTCTTGGTATCGCTCATGCCAAGTGGCTGAAATCGATCGCCATCTTTGCGTCCCCTGACGGTCAGATCGGTACCGACGGCATCGAGATCGAGGTGGGCGGTAAAATCATTTTCTGTTGCTATACCGGCATTGCCTTCGATGATTTCGGCTTTGACTTGCCAGCCCGTGAATGCTGTTTGACCCGGAATGTTCAGAGAGTGCCCTTCCTCAATAATCGGTAACAGAGAAAGAGGATTCTCTCCTCGGGAGATGATGCTTTTTTCATAGTCGCCAAAGAATGTCAGTCCATATGGCAGAGAGAGTTCTTTGCCTGCGGGTTGATCCAGTATATCTATAACGTTTTCGATGTGTATCGACTCGATATCTCGCAGACTGCCCAGCAGATTTCTCAGAGACGAGCGGAGAAGGTGCCGCTTGATGGCCGGCGGAACAGCGGAAAATGCCTTGTTATCGATCGCCAATCCGTGAGGGATTTCTTCGATAACTGACTCTGAGATTCGGGCTGTCTCATCATCGAGATATGAAATATCGTCTGCAATGATGCGGGCGGTGCGCGAAAGGCTTTCGACGACATTGGGATTGTATTCCAGAAGTTGAGGCATTATTTCTGCCCGAACTCGATTGCGCAGGAATTGAAGCGAAAGATTGGAAGAATCGTATCTGGGATCGAGTGCGTGAGCGGTACAATACGATTCGGTCTCGTGGCGGCTAATTTCCAGGAGTGGCCGGATAATAGTCAGAGGCTTGGTTTCCGGCATATTCCATCGCGAGAGAGTGCGCATACCGCGCAATCCCGAAAGACCGGTTCCCCGAATCAGGTGCATTAAAATTGTTTCAGCTTGATCATTGGCGGTGTGTGCTACTGCCACAGTTCTGGTTCCTATTGATTCGGCTACCTCGGAAAAGAAGGCGTATCGTACCTCACGGGCCGCTTCCTCAAGTGAACATCGATTTAATGCCTGATATTCTTGAACATCGCGCCGATCGATTGTGGCATCAATCCCAAGTCTGCGGGCCAGGCGAAACACGTACTCTGCATCGGCATCCGACTCCACATTGCGCAACTGATGATTTAGATGGGCAACGTGCAAGTCTATTTTTAGCCTGTCTTTCAGGGTAATCAGGATATGTAGCAGACATACGGAGTCAACTCCTCCTGAAACCCCAACCAGTAATAGATCGCGTTTCCCAATGAGGCTATGTTCGGTAATGAAGCGTTCGACGCGATGGGGTAGCTGCTTGGCTATCATCTGACAGTATATCTCCTGATATCAGGAATCGGATTTAAGGTGACAGGTTTCGTTAAAGCAAACCAGCCGGGCTTTACCATCAAGAAATTCCATTTTGCTTATGCCGGCTACGCTAATATTGAGTTTCCGGAAATCTGAAAGGCCCAGATCAAGCACTTTACAGATGAGTGTGAGCAAAGCAAAAAAATGACTGGCGACAACTACGGAATGGCTATGGTTTTTATCGAGGATGCTCTGAATAGCTTCCCATACCCTTTTCTGCAGTTCCGGCAATGATTCCCCTCCGGGGAATCGGGCAGCCTTCGCATCGATGGACCATAGCTCAAAGAAACTCGCATACTCCTTCTTCAGGTTGGGGTAGTATAAACCATCCGTTTCCCCCACGTCCAACTCTTTGAGCCCGTCCAATGTTGTTATCCCTGCCTGGTGAAATGTGTCTATCGCCTGAGCCGTTTCAAAAGCCCTGCTCAACGGGCTGGAATAGACCGCATCAACAGTTTCATTTTTCAATGCCCGGCCTATTGCTTCAGCTTGTGCTTTGCCGGATGCATTGAGTGGGAGATCGGCCTGTCCTTGTACCCGGTATTCTTTGTTCCAGTTGGTCTGGCCGTGTCTGACCAAAATGAGTTGCATTAGTTATTGCCCAGGATAAGTTTGATGCGATGGATGGATGTAGCCGGTTCGTCGAATCCCAGCGCTCGGAGAACTTGATCCGGTCTGCCGGACCCTTTCGAATCATTGCGCAATCTCATCCCTAATGTATAGCCATACTCGCTTTGCCCGATTATCCAAATGTCATCTATCAACGTGCGGATATCATATCGATGAACCGATTCACCTCGGGTGTGTTCCCAGGGCAAGCTTTCCTTTTTTATCAGAGAGCGAACGGCTTTCCCGATTTCCTTGGCTTCTTTTTTCGATTCTACTTCGACTTTGTATTCGGCAAAACGTAGTTGGGATTGGGTTGAAGGCAGTTTAAGCCATACCTCCTTTATGCCGTGTATTCCAATGCCTAGTGGTAGTTGCTCTCTCATTGACTTGACAAAGAAATCCAGAGAGACTGTCCTTTCCATGAATATGTCTATCAATTCACCTTCACTGGTGACTGCAACGGCCAGCGGGGCACCGATGGCTATTCTGGGATGGGGATTAAACCCTTGCGAGTAAGCAATCGGCATTCCGGCTCGTCGTAGGGCTCTTTGCCAGAGCCGCATCATATCCAGGTGAGAGATATATTTGAGCTCCTCCCCCCGGCTGAAAGTAACGGCAATGCGTTGTTGAGGCTCATTCTTTGATAATAAGGACCTTTTCAATTTTGACTCCCTTCATCTCGGTAACAGTAATAGTAATATTTTCATACTTAAGTTGTTCGCCTTCTTTGGGAATGTGGCCTAGCGCACTTAGAATGAATCCGGCGACAGTTTCGTAATCATCATCTTCGGGCAAGCCCAATTCGATCTCTTCATTTGCCTGATCAAGCCTCATACCGCCATCAACCTGATATGTATTGAGATCGATGGTTTCGACAGCCTTGCGACCTGTTGCCAGTTCATCTCCAAGCTCACCTACGATTTCCTCCAGAAGCTGCTCCATAGTAACCAGTCCGGCGGTTCCTCCGTATTCATCGACAACCATGGTGACCTGGGTGCGCTGTTCCTGCATCTCTCCAAAGAGCTCCCCGACTATCTTTGTCTCAGGAACGAAATGGGTATGGCGTGTCAATTCGATTAAGGTGCTTTCCTTGTTCA
>JABHWQ010000418.1 GCA_018657655.1 Chloroflexota bacterium
TCCGGCTCTGCATCCACGATCGGTCCCAGGCTGTGGCCCGGAACGATGGCGTGACGGGCGCCATTGCTGGCCAGCAGGGTGCCGTAGCTGTCCGGCGCGTCACTGAAGTCTAATGCCTGCGGTTCGCATTGAGTACCCAAGATGAATCCCGTTGGATTATCATTTTCATCAAGCAGATCAACTGGACTCGAGCTTGAGAAAATATCGCTCGGACTTTGTGGCTTCGAGGTTATCTCCGCACTGATCCTTAACGGGACATTATTATGGAGCGTCACCCCCATGCCCGGAAACTCAACCTGCAAATACACATCGAAGAAGCTGTCTGCGTCTCCAGGAGCGAATGGATCCAAATCCAGGAGACCTGGAGTGTTATTTACTTTTTCCTCAATTTCACCTAATGAGGACTGAGCTGAGTTCAACGTCACGTTAACTGTACCCAGAGTAGGACCAGTCCCAGTTAGATTCAGAGCGACCAGCTCTGTGGCCACTTCGTCCAATCCATTACCACCATCATCTACAGCGTCCCCCTCATTTGGACCTTCAAAGAAGACATGCTGCGTTGCCGGACCGCTCACCGCTATGATTTCTTTATGACCTGTGGGAGTCTGTAGTATTAAAGGACATATCCCAAAATTGGCTAATTGATCTATTTCTACGAAATTTTTGATGTTACCAAACAGAACTGGCTGCGCAGAGGAGCAGGCGTCACAAACCGGGCCTTTGATCTTGCCCGTGCGTTCATTCCCAAGTGAGCCGGCTTTGGCCTGGGCCAGGACGGTTCCGGCTGGATAATCGCCATTCAGAGTAAAAGAGAAATCACCCTCGGTGAAAGATTCTTCAACATCCCATTTGATGCCTGTAAAACCGGTACTGCCGTCGATTCCAGCATCGTAACCATCTCGAGGACTATAATCAGTAATATTATCAAGACAGGACCCTATACCCAAGTTCCAATGACTCAAATCTTTGCCGCTGACTTCTGTGACGTGGTAAGTCCAGGTATTGCCCACCAGGCTGACTAAGCTAACCTCATATTCTGAACCGTCGCCCAGGGTAATCGTGGTCGAGCTCGGACCTTCTAAAACGGTACTGTCACAGCTGGTTTCTAACGTCTGGCAGAGAGGCGTACTGTTGGTCCAGCCAGATTGCAGGGTTTCACACACTTCATACTCTTGCCCCGAGATCAGACCACCAAACGTAGCTTCTCCATTTGAGTCTGTTGTCTGGGTATCATTACCAATGGTGAATTCCCAACCTTCCAGGCCAGGCTCACCCGCATCACGCTCACCATCTCTGTCAAGGTCGTTGTATTTAAGAACTTTGATGGTGCCAGTAGCGGTATAGCTATATGTCCCTATTGGAAAAGGTGTAGCTGCGGTTGCGTTCGATGTTTCTCCATCAAGAACATTAATACCGCTGAAAGACCAGTTTGCCAAAACAAAAGTGCTACCGTCTGCTCCGGTGTCATCATTTCGATAGGCCCAACCATCGATATAATCCCAAGGTTGGCCGCTACCATCAACATTGATGTCTCCGAAAACATCTACTACCACACCGCTTTCAAATAACTCAACAGCGTCATCACCATTGATTGCCGGAGCGGAGCCATCGGTATAATCGAGAGCAAAGCCAAAGAAGTTATTAAATTCCGTCGCCTCAGTAGCTACATATATAAACTGGCCAGCAGTAGCAGAATCGGCAGGAAATGTAAATTCTTGTCCGTCGGTACCGCCGCCATTGTTAGCTGACCCAAGTCCATAGATACTGAGGTCGGGAATATTGTTGACAACGTAAAGCTCGATGGCCTTTGGTAACCCCCCAATAATCGGTCCATCTATGACACCGGTAATGAGTAGGTCTCCCATGACAACAGCTTGTGCTTGTGGGGTCAAGCCCATCGGCACCGCCAGTGCCAGTACCAGTAATAATGCCATCATTCCAAATGTTATCTTTTTCATACTTTCCCTCTCCTAACGAAAGATACAGTCCTTGCTGCAAAGGCGTTTGCCCAGAAATTGCCACAAAACGGATTCCTGGCGAGTAAATATGTACCCATGCAGGTTAATTTATGGTAAACAAACGGTAAACAAGTTACTTGTCTTGCCTGTGATGCCTTGATATACTCATCCTTGAGAAGGCCGACAAAAGCGTACTAATGGATCCGACGTTACAATATCTGTTACTTATTTTGGGTGGCTGTTTGGGTGTCTATCAGATGGCTGCCGCTACCGGTGGCTTCAAGGGATTGGGTTTCTTCAGGAATCCGAATTTCACCTTTATTGTGGGATTTGTGATCTTGGGGATAACGTATGTTTTGTTTTTCAGTTTTGGCGATCTGGAAATGAATGCCAACGATGCTGCTGTAGTTGAAGGCCACGAACAACTCCTCCTCTTTTTCTCCGGTGCATTTCTGGCCCTGATGGCTACATTTCTCATATCCTCCCTGCTCAATTTCCGCGGGGTGAATTCCGATGACGAGCCCGTGATTGATGATGGAATCGAAGATTTAAAGGGAAGGACTGTTCTCCAGGCTTTTGCCTACAGGCTGAAGAATGGGGGCAAAGACAAATGACTGCTCCTGATCGCGAAATCTCCGAATGGATTACCGATCTGGCAGGTGAGTGCTCATTTGTGGATGATGTAATGAGCCTCTTGGCTACCGATTTCTTTGTTCCAGTCAGCATCAGTCTTGTAATGCTTTTCCTGTGGTTTGGCGCGAGTGATCCGGTTCAGAGAGTTAAGAATCAATATGGCGTGATGTGCGGTGCCGCCTCACTGGGGATCGCATGCGGTGTTGTGGCGATATTTAATGCCAATGTTGAGATGTGGCCTCGTCCTTTTGAAGAAGACGGGGGTATAAGGGAAGTTGCCAATACGATTTTCTACACTCCTCATGATCCGTCTTTTCCGGCGAACCTGGCTGCAATTGCCTTTGGGGCCGCGATGGGAGTGTGGATTTATAATCGTAAAGCTTCGATCCCCATATTTCTACTAGGCGCTTTGTGGGCAATCTCCCGTGTGTATGCCGGTGTCCACTATCCCCTGGATATTCTGGGTGGTGCAGCAAGTGGGATAGTGAGTGCTTTCTTTTCCTACGGGCTTCTTAAAATCTTTTGGCCTCTCCCCAAAATAGGTCTGTGGTTGGGCAGAAAGGTTTATGTAGCCTGATCTCCAATCTTGGTATGTACGATGTCTTCTCAACCTATCATTTCCGTTGAGCATCTGGTCAGGA